>CAIYYV010000225.1 GCA_903930425.1 Akkermansiaceae bacterium
AGAATCAAGACGTTCAAGGGCTAAACCTTCAATCGCCATGTTTATCGAGGACGACATCCGCAAACTGCTGCTAGATCCCACGCTTGATGGGACTCTCTCGCTTTCCGTCGATGATTTCATTTTGAATACCTCCGACGGACCAGTTCCCCTCGCCGCAACGCTCAAGATCGCAGCAGCAGGAAATCGCTACCAGCTTGAGGTTCGCGACAGCGAGGGCAGGGACCTGAGAGCCTTTTTCACCGACAAGACCAAGGTTAAGGCAGAGGACACCCTGAGCGCGTCCGGGGGTCTTGGCAACAAGCTGCGAGTGGAATTTCAGACAATCTGGCCGCCGTGCAGCTCGACCACTCGGCCTATTGGTGATGTGAACGCATCCTCTGCCATCCTGGAACCGGAAAAGATCATCATACCGCCATCCTCGTCCGATTCTCAGACGCACGATGAGATCCGGGAGTTGCTGAACAAGATCAATCCTCATTTGCCGCCAGTTCTCCCGGACGAGGGATCGGATGCCAAAAAGCCAAGTTTCGAACACATCGCTATCTTCGCTAACACAGAACTCCAGTTCTTCAATAAAGGGGTCAAATGGACGGAGAGCCATCCGTTTTGGGGAGAGCGTAGCGGGTCCAGAGAGTCGACATGGGATGGTGCCGCGCTGGGAGGAACCTTTTCACTGAAGCAGGCGAGCGATCATTTGGAAGTGGGACTTCGACATGAGGGCGACGATGACGAAGAAGCCCGGTGTCGGTTTGACGCTCTGCTTCGCGCAGTGGCCTACACCCACGCCATTTTCCCATGGCCGACGTTTCTGCAACGCCGCCGTGATTGGCGGGTGATGGAGCAATCCTTGAAAGTGGTCCGTCAGGTGCAGGGCGGGATGGTTCCACTTCGGGATCGGGACGGTTTCACGTCTCCTACCGCACCGACGGATTTGATTTCCTCCGTAGCCGACCTTTTTCTGAATCTCCCGGCAGACAAGGACGAGGACCTCAAGCAGGCGATGTGGGTTTTTCGAGGCGCTGATTCGAGCGCGGCACCCGCGCCCCTCCAAATGGCGATGATTTGCTCCGTCATCGAAGGCCTCCGTTCCGAACTTTTTGAAAAGCAGGATCCGCCGATTGCTTTCAATAATCTCCGCAACGAGGCCCTGGAATGGATATCTAATCTTGAAGTAGCTTCGACCTGCCATGATAGAACAGGAATGCTCAGACGCCTGACGCGAATGATCGAGAATTGGAACTATCATGATCGCCGGGTGGAATGGGATGACGCATTTCTGCGTCTTTTCCCTAGTCGAAACGCCTGGGTAGCGGACCTCTTCAAGCTGTTCAACAAACATCGCCATGGCCCTGCTCATGGAAACTTCGGCTCCAACACCAAGGACGATCCTCACGCTTCCATCGATGCGCTCGGGCGACTGGCAGGTTTTGTGAATCTCATCATTGCCGCGAAGGCGGGATACAAGGGCACCATTCTTGAGTCGCCGTTTACGGATCGGAGAATCGATATTGGATAGGGCCATGACCAGTCTCGCTTAGAAAATAATTTTATTTTACAGTGCTCAGCATCCCCAAATACATCAACGCGGACGGCTTGATTCCATTTCTGGGACAACTCGCGACGCATTCTGACGCAGCCGAGTTGCTCGTTGATTTCACCGGTCTTCAACGAGTTTCGCTAGCGGGACTGGCTGCGCTGGCAGCTTTCATGGCGCGTCGTGCACGAAATCGCCTAGTGACGAATGTGTTAGGGTTGGAGTCCTGCCGTATCCGCGAGTATCTGCGGCGCATGAATTTGCTGCGGCTTTGCGGCTGGGAGCAGGGTGACGAATCGTTCGAGCGTCACGATCCTCAAGGGAGGTTCGTTCCCTTGGAGCCAATCACACATCGGGTGGATGATCTGGGCGATCAGATTGCGGCGTGCATCGCGCCCGGTGGCGAGGATTACGAAAACCCGAACGCAGGTCTCTATGATGCGGCGTGGTATTTGGTGACCGAAATGGCGAATAACGTCCAGCAGCACAGCCGGGGCATGGGTTTTGTGGCAGCGCAGACCACGCCCTCGGATGGATTTGTGAGAATTGCCATCGCCGATGGCGGCTGCGGCATTCCAGCCAGCCTGGCAGACGCCGGTTTCCAGTGGGCACGGGATCTTCCAGATGAGGACGTTATCGAGCAGGCGTTGGTCGCCCGCGTTTCCAGCAAGGGCCAACCCTCCAACGAAGGGGTGGGCCTGACCCTGAGTGCCCGCATTGTGGACCTGATGGGTGGGCACATGTTGATCGCAAGCGGCGCGGGCACGGTCATCCGCAGCAATCATTCCGTCCTGAAAAAAGAGCATCTTGCGGCAGGAAATAGATACCCCGGCACCTTGGTCGCAATTTCCTTCCGCCGCTCCGAGGCCGCCGATTTTGAGTATAAACTCCACAAAGCCAAGGAATTGGAGATTCCCTTGCGGGCTTCGCCGAACTCGGCTACGTTCCAGCCATGACGCACGAGATTCATTTGCGCGACGAATTCGGCCCACGCCTGAGCGACGGGTCGGAGGCGTATCGTTTTCGCGTGTCGAAAATCGATCCCTATCTGGCGATCTGTGACCAGGTGGTGCTGGACTTCACCGGTGTCCGCAGCGCGAACAGTTCGTTCGTGAATGCCTTGGTCAGCGGCTTGTTCGAGCAACATGGCGAGGAGACCCTCGGCAAGCTGGTTTTTCGCGGTTGCCTGCCAACGATTCAAGTGCTGGTGCAGGCGGCTGTCGACCTCGGCATCATCAAGCATGCGGAGCGGGTGGCGTAAAGTTGCGGACTTATGGGGGGATAGCCGTCCCGGCTGTCATGGAAAACGGGCGTCCCGCCTGTTTGGCCAGGAATTCGCCACTGAGATGGGACCCGGACCATGGCGTAAAGTTGCGGAATTTCCGCTAGGTTTGGTGCGCTTGGCCTGATAGGAGATGCTCATCGCCCGATGAGTTCCAATTTCGCCTTTCTCCCTCCCGCGTTCAAGGATCTCGCGGATGCCGCCCGCAAGGCGGAGGGCCACATCATGGGCGATCCCCGCGCCGCCTGCTTCCACGCCCGCTTCGCGCTGGAGGCTGCCGTCCTCTGGCTCTACCGCTACGACTCCAGTCTGCGGCTGCCCTATGACTCCAGCCTCGGCGCCCTGATTCATGATCCCGGTTTCAAGAATCTATTGCCGGAAGCTGTGTTCCAAAAAGCCCGCGTGATCCAACAGGTCGGCAATCAGGCCGTCCACGAACAGCGCCCGATCCGCCAATACGATGCCTTGCAGGTGGTCAAGGAACTCCACCACTTCTGCTTCTGGCTTACCCGCACCTATGCGCCGGAAGCATCCCGCGAGGGGGCCGCGTGGTCGGATGACCGCGTTCCCCAGCCGCTCGCCCGCGCGGCGGTGGTCCCGCGCAAGGAACTCGAGGCGCTGGAAACACAACTTGAGGAGCAGGCCAAGGAAGCCCTCCAGCGCCAGCAGGAAAAAGACGCGCTCGACACCGAGCTTCAGCGTCTCCGCGCCCACCTCGCAGCATCCCGTGCCGCCGCCGCCCGGGTGCCGGATACCCACAACTACTCGGAAACGCAGACCCGCGGCTATCTGATCGATCTCGAACTCAAGCGCGCCGGATGGCCGCTCGATCAAAAGTGCGACCGCGAGTATGAAGTCACCGGTATGCCCAACAACAAGGGGCTCGGCTATGTCGATTACGTGTTGTGGGGCGACGATGGCAAACCCCTCGCCGTCGTGGAGGCCAAGAAAACCACCGTGGAGCCTCAGGTCGGTCAGCAGCAGGCCAAGCTCTATGCCGATTGTCTGGAGGCCACGCACGGCCAGCGCCCGCTCATCTTCTACACCAACGGCTACGAGACCTGGCTGTGGGATGATCTCAATTATCCGCCGCGCCGCGTGTCCGGCTTCTACAAGAAGGAGGAACTGCACCGCCTCATTCTCCGCCGCAACACCCACAAGCCGTTCAGATCAATTCCGATTAAGGCGGAAATCGTCGAGCGCTACTATCAGAAACGTGCGATCACCAGCATCTGCGAGCACTTCTCCAAGAAACAGCGCAAGGCCCTGCTCGTCATGGCCACCGGCACCGGCAAGACCCGCACCGCCATCGCACTGGTGGATGTCCTCCAGCGGGCCAACTGGGCCAAACGCATCCTCTTCCTCGCCGACCGCGTGGCGCTGGTCAAGCAGGCGGGCAATGCCTTCAAGTCCCATCTGCCGGATTCCAGCCCGGTGAATCTGGTCACGGAAAAGAACACCGAGGGCCGCGTCTATGTCTGCACCTACCCCACCATGATGGGACTCATCGACGAGACCGACGGCGGCACCGCCCGCTTCGGTATCGGCCACTTTGATCTGGTCATCATCGATGAGGCGCACCGCTCGGTCTATCAGCGCTACCGCGAGATTTTCCGTTATTTCGATTCCCTGCTCGTCGGTCTCACCGCCACGCCGCGTGACCAGGTGGATAAGAACACCTACGACCTCTTCGACCTTGAGCAAGGCGTCCCCACCGATGCCTACGAACTCGAACTGGCTGTTAGCGATGGCTTCCTCGTGCCGCCACAAGTCCGCCAGGTGGATCTCAAGTTCCCCCGCGAGGGCATCCACTACGATGAACTCAGCGAGGAGGAACAGGCCGAATGGGAATCACTCGACTGGGGGGATGGCAACGGCAATGGCGATGCGCCGGAAGACGTGCATGCCTCGGCGATTAACAACTGGTTGTTCAACACCGATACGGTGGACAAAGTCCTCCAGCACCTCATGGCGGAAGGTCTCAAGGTCGAGGGCGGTGACCGCCTCGGCAAGACCATCATCTTCGCCCGCAATCACGACCACGCGAAGTTCATCGAGGAGCGCTTCAATTTCCACTACCCGCACTATGCCGGGCACTTCGCCCGCATCATCGACCACTACGCGAAATACCCGCAGAGCATTCTCGATGATTTTTCTATCAAGGACAAAGCCCCGCACATTGCCATTTCCGTGGACATGCTGGATACCGGCATCGATGTCCCGGAGATCCTCAATCTGGTCTTCTTCAAGCCCGTTTACTCCAAGATCAAGTTCTGGCAGATGATCGGCCGTGGCACCCGCCTCTGCAAAAACCTCCTCGGCCCGGATCGGGACAAGGAACACTTCCGCATCTTCGACTTCTGCTTCAACTTCGACTTCTTCCGCGAGAACCCTAACGTCATCGAGGGCGGTGGCGGCGAGGCCCTAGGCACTCGCATCTTCAAGAGCCGCGTCCAGTTGCTCGCGGCTGTCCAGAAAACTCCTGAGTTGGAACCCACTGGCGCACTCCGCACCATTCTAACAAGCACCCTGCACGCGGAAGTCAGCGGCATGAACCCGGACAACTTCATGGTGCGCGCCCACCTCCAGCATGTCGAACGCTTCAAGAAGCAGGCATCATGGGATTCTCTAACGGATTCAGACATCCACGAGATTGAGCACCACGTCGCCGGACTTCCCAGCCAGATCGAAACCGACGAGATCGAGGCCCGCTTTTTCGACCTCAGCGTCCTGCGCCTGCAGATCGCCCTGATAGAGAAAGACGCCGGAACCTTCGAGCCCACCCGCAAGAAAGTCATCGAAATCGCCTCCAATCTTGAGGAAAAGGATGCCATCCCCGCCGTCAAACAGCAGCTCGAAACCCTTCGCGCCGTCCAAACCACCGAGTTCTGGGAATGCATCGATCTCGCCGCGCTCGAAGATCTCCGGATCCGCCTGCGTGGACTCGTTCAGTTCATCGACAAAAGCAAGCGCAAGATCGTCTACACCCACTTCGAGGACGAGGTGCTGGGGGTCCGTGATGACGTTGCCGTTTTCATGCCCAAGATGACCGGCAACCAATACGCCAAGAAGGTGGAGGAATACCTCCGCAGTCATCAGGACGAAATCGCCATCCAGCGCCTGCGCCACAACCAACCGCTCACCCCCACCGACCTCCAGTCGTTAGAAAAAACGCTTCTCAGCATCGGTGAGGACGAAGGCCAACGCCTGCTCACCAGCATGCTCCAACTCCACGAAGTCCCCACGCTGGCCCACCTTGTCCGCCGCATCGTCGGCATGGACCGCAGCGCCGCTCAAGCCGCCTTTGCAACCTTCCTCGACGACCGCAGCCTCAGCTCCCAGCAAATCCGCTTCGTCGAACTCGTCATCGACCAACTTACCGCCCGCGGCTTCATGGAGTCCTCCGCGCTCTACGAGCAACCCTTCAGCAGTCTCCACGCCGACGGCCCCGAGGGACTCTTCGTGGGCAAACCTAACATCATCGACGGTCTCTTCCACACGCTGGAAGAAACGCTGCCGCGAGCCATGAAAGCCTAGCCCTGCATCGGGCATTCGTCCGCCGCGGGTATAAGCCTGAGTCACCGTTAGGGAATGCTCAAACTTCACTCGTTAAACATCAGATGGTGGAGGCGAGGGGAGTCGAACCCCTGTCCGGAACGCCGTCAACAATGGTATCTACACGTTTAGCATGCGGTCTGGGGATTCGGAGCGGCTGGGCCCGCTTGCAGCGTTGCCTCTCCTAGACACTTGTTTTTCTCAACTTGAAACCCGGCGCCCCGATTTCATGTCCAGCCTTCTGGGTTGCGTCATTTCCCTCAGAAGGCGTCGGGGATTTGACGTGACTGTCAATTAAGCAGCCAGTGCGAGCTCGTTAGAGTTTGCATTTGTTTTTTTTGAGCGGCTTTTTAGGAGGCCAGCCGATCAACCTCCACGTGCAACCAGCGCATCAGACATCCCGTCGAAACCAGAACGCCCCCAGAAGCTGGACAGGGGGAAAGTGTCATGGTTCGGCAAAGACGCAAGCGCAATCACCGCGCCGATGCACGGCTGGCCATGGTGCCAAATCACGCTTTGCCAGTCCGCGGTCGCAGACCGCCGACTGAAGTTTGGCCCGAATTGGACTTCGGCGGTCGCAGACTTCGGCGGTCGCAGACCGCCGCTACAGAGGCGCACCGAGCTCCGGCGGGCTGCAGGGATTTTAGACGAGGCAGCGGCCCGTCTTCGCTTGTCACACGTTCAAAGCCAGTTCCTGATCCGGCCTGGCCGCATCGATGCCGCATGCCGTCCACCCGCACCCCATCCCCTCCATTCATCGCATGACCCCGTCACTCGAATCCCAGCGCCCGTCGCACCCAAACCCTCTCGATGCCGAGTCGCTCGTGCGCGAGGCATCGCACTGGATCCATCCACTGCGTTCGGAAATCGGCCGCCACCTCATTGGGCAGAACGAATTGGTGGACCGTTTGATCATCGCCCTGTTGGTCAAAGGGCATCTCCTGTTAGAAGGAGTGCCTGGCCTCGCCAAGACGCTCGCCCTCAAAACCCTGGCCTCGCTCGTGAACGCCAAGTTCAACCGCATCCAATTCACGCCTGACATGCTGCCCGCTGACATCGTGGGCACCGAAATCTACGACCCGCGCGAAGCACGCTTCCGCGTGAAACACGGCCCGGTCTTCGCCAACTTCATCCTCGCCGATGAAATCAACCGCGCTCCTGCCAAGGTCCAAAGCGCGTTGTTAGAAGCCATGCAGGAAAAACAAGTCACGATCGGCGAGCAATCCTATGCCTTGCCCGCCCCGTTTTTCGTGCTCGCCACGCAAAACCCGCTCGAACAGGAAGGGACCTATCCATTGCCCGAGGCGCAACTGGACCGTTTCATGATGAAAGTCGTCATGGACTATCCGACCGAGGACGAGGAACTCCGGGTGCTCGATCTGGCAGGGACGACGGAGGATCCGCTGGTTCCGGAGCCGATGGTTGCGCTCGAGTCGATCCAACAGGCACGCACCGTGGTGAACGGCCTTTATCTCGATGAGAAGGTCAAACGCTACATCGTGCGCCTGGTCCATGCCACGCGCCGTCCCGATGCCTTCGGCGTGCACATCGCGCCGCTCATCCGCGTGGGGGCCTCGCCGCGTGCTACGATCAATCTCGCGCTCGCCGGCCGGGCCCACGCCTTCCTCAATGGCCGCGCCTATGTCACTCCGCAAGATGTGAAAAGCATCGCCATGGATGTGTTGCGCCACCGCGTCACGGTGACTTACGAGGCGGAGGCGGAAGGCCTGGACAGCGAGAAAATCATCACGCGCATCCTCGACGAGTTGCCGGTGCCATGATCCAGCCTAAAGCCAATTCACCTATCAGTCTAGCAGACGAGGCCCGCGCTGCAGAAATACTCGGCCGCGTTCGCCGCATGGAAGTGCGCACCAACCGGCTTGTGGATGACGCGTTGGCCGGGCGTTACGCCAGCGTATTCAAGGGGCGCGGGATGGATTTTGACCGGGTGCGCAATTATGTCCCGGGTGATGATGTGCGCACGATTGATTGGAATGTCACGGCACGCACCGGAGAGCCGCATATCAAGCTTTTCACCGAGGAGCGGGAGCTCACGATTTTGCTGATGATTGATGTCAGCGCGTCGGCGGATTTCGGTTCGGTGGAGGATTCCAAGCGCGAGCTTGCCGCCGAGGCTGCCGGGGTGTTAGCCGCATCGGCCATTCAGAATCGCGATAAGGTGGGGCTGGTGCTTTTCAGCGATGCGGTGGAGTTATACATTCCACCTGGAAAAGGGCGGATGCATATCATGCGCTTGATTCGAGAGACTTTGTTTTTTCAACCCGGGAGGCGCGGGACCGATATTGCCAAGGCTTTGGATTTTGCCAATCAGGTGGTTCACCGCAAATCGGTGATTTTTCTGGTGTCAGATTTTTGTCTAGGCGCGCCGTTTGAAGAACGGCTTTCTCGGCTCCGCGCCAAACTTCAAATCACCAATCGCCGCCATGATGTCATTGCCGTTTCGGTGACCGACCCCCGTGAGGAATCCCTGCCGGATGTCGGTCGCATCTGCATTGAGGATGCAGAAACCGGCCAGGTCGTCGAACTCGATACCGCCAACGCCAAAGTGCGCACCGCGTATGCCCGTCAATCGCGCCAGCGTCGTGAATTCACCGCCGCGCGCATCCGTTCGCTCGGTGTGGATTTTTTGGAATTCACGAACGGCGAGAAATGGCTTCCCGTGTTGATGGGGTTTTTTCAAAACCGCCGCCAGCGGACCGGCTAACGATTGTTTTTTCCGATGTTCCGATCAGGTACCATGACCCCATCTCCCCTCTCCCGCATCGCATCGATCGCGGTGGCCTCCGTGTGGGTGCCCGGTTTTCTATCAGCCCAGACACCTGGTGCGGGCGAGGACATCCGCGGGCCCAAGGCGCTTATCGAGATTGCCCAGCCGCTGCCGCCACCTGTCGGGCTTTGGCTTGGCATCGCCGTCGGCGTTCTTTTGTTAGGCATTGCCGCACTGTGGTGGTGGCATCGCCGCAGGCGGCGGGGCCAGAGTCCAGAGCAGGCCGCCCGCGCAGCCCTGGCCGATCTCGATGCACAATGTGAGGGCATGACCTCCGAGGGTTTTGCCAATCGTTCCGCGCAGATCATCAGGCACTATCTCGCGGATCGCTTCGGGCTGGCTGCGCCACGCCGCACGACCGAGGAATTCCTTCGGGATCTTTCGCACGACGAAGGATCTCCGCTCCGCGCGCACCGCGACCCGCTTCGCGCATTTCTGTTAGCGTGCGACCTCGCGAAATTCGCCGCCTTGCCGCTGGATCCCGTTGCGCGTGCAGGGCTCATTGAGTCGGCGTCGGGCTTCATCACCGCCACGGCCGCCCCTGTGACTCACCCTAAACTCGGAGTGACAAGGTCATGAACGGAAGTTTTCAATGGGTTCATCCGCAGGTATTGTGGTTGTTATTATTGCTGCCGCTGCTGGCGGTCTGGAAGGGCCGCTGGGGTCGACCCCTCGCGCTGCGCATGCCGTCCACTGACGATGCCGTCCAAGTGGGTGCCCGCGCCCGTTCGAGAATCGGTGCTTGGCTCACCTTTCTCGGTCTGCTTGCCTTGGCTCTTTTGGTGGCAGCGTTGGCCAGACCGCGCCTTGGCCGGGGGTCCGCCGAGATCGACGCCAGCGGAATTGATATCGTGCTCGCCCTCGATGTCTCAGGCTCGATGGAAGCGCTGGATTTCAAACTCGATGGCCAACCTGCCAACCGGCTTGCCGCAGTGAAAAAAGTGGTCGGTGAGTTCATCGGCCAGCGGCCTAACGACAAACTTGGCATGTTGGCGTTCGCGGGTCGGCCGTATCTGGTGAGTCCCTTGACCCTCGACCACGAATTCCTTTCTAACCGTTTGGCCGATGTGAAGATGGGCCAGGTCGAGGACGGTACGGCCATCGGATCCGCCATTGCGGCAGCGGCAGGCCACCTGCGTGATTCGACTGTGAAATCGCGCATCATCATCTTGCTCACCGACGGGGTGAACAATGCCGGGGCGGTCAATCCCCTCACTGCCGCCGAGGCCGCCAAGGCCATGTCGATCAAGATTTACACGATCGGTGCGGGCACCCGCGGTGATGCGCCGATGCCGGTGCGAGATGCCTTCGGCCGCACCCGCTTGCAAACCATGAAAGTGGAGATCGATGAGGAAATGCTGCGCGCGGTCGCTGCAGCCACCGGCGGACAATCGTATCGCGCCACTGATACCGACTCATTGGCCAAAATCTACGGCGTGATCAACCAACTCGAAACCACCACCCGCAAGCTCAAACAATATCAACAATACGACGAACTCTATCTTTGGTTTCTTGCCCCCGGAATCGGCCTGTTGCTGCTGGAATGCATTCTCAACCAAACCCGGTTCCGGCGCCTGCCGTGACTTATCTATCAGATCCAAGCTTTCCATCAAATCATGGATGATTTCTCCCTGCATTTTGCCCAGCCGCTCTGGATGCTTGTTGGCGGCCTCGCCTGCGCCGGCATGCTCGGGCTTTTCGTGCGCTGCGACCGGCTGCGCGAGGCGGATCTCGCCAAGTTGATGCATCCCCGTTTCCGGAAGCGCCTCAGCGAAGGGTTTTCCCCGGTGCGCCGCCATCTCAAACGCGCCCTGTGGTTGCTCGCCCTCTGGCTGGCATTCGTGGCCATTGCTCGGCCGCAGATGGGCTTCGAGTGGCGCGATGTCAAACGCAAGGGCATCGATATTCTCTTTGCCGTGGATACCTCCCGCAGCATGATGGCCGACGATCTCACACCCAGTCGGCTCGAGCGCGCGCGCCTCGGCATTATGGATTTTGTGGCGCGTCTGAATGGCGACCGAGTCGGGTTGATTCCTTTCGCCGGCAGTGCCTTTGCGCTGTGTCCGTTGACGCTTGATTATGACGCATTCCGCGAGTCGTTGAACGCGCTGGATACCGAATTGATTCCGCGACAAGGCACCGATCTGGCCAGTGCGATCAAGGAGGCGGGTCGCTTGTTTGATGAAAATGGTAACAACCACCGCGTGCTCGTGCTGCTCACGGATGGCGAGGATCTCCAGGGTGAAGTGCTCGATGCGGTCAAGGACGCCGCAAAAAATGGCATGTGCATCCATACCGTCGGTGTCGGCAGCGCCGCGGGTACCACCATGACCGTGAAGGATCGTTACGGCCGAAGCGATTATGTGCGCGATGCCTCCGGCAAGGTCGTGCACACGGCACTCGATGAAAGCACGTTGAAAAAAATCGCTGAGGAAACTCACGGCATCTATGTGCCGCTCGGACGCGGTGCTGAAGGTCTCAATACGATCTATCAGGAAAAACTCCGCCTCGTGCCGCCGCGCGAGCTGAGCCAGCGTCTTGAGCGCATCCCGCTTGAACGTTTTGAATGGCCTTTGGGCGTCGCGATCCTTTTGTTATTGCTGGAATTTTTCCTCGGCGACCGTCGCCGGTTTGCTCGGGTCGCATCGGGGGCTCCGGCGCTAGCCGTTGTGCTGTTAGGCGTGCTCGCCGCGATCGGTCGTGCCGCCGATGTGGCGGTGGCACCCGATGTTCGGCAAAGCTACAACCAAGGAACGAAAGATTACACCAAGGGGGATTTCATCAAGGCTGCCGAAGCATTGCGGTCCTCGTTGCAAACCCCGGATCTGGCACTGCAACAACGGTCTTATTACAATCTGGGCAATGCCCTCTATCGAACCGGCCAGCAAACTTTGGAAAAAGATCCCGACGCAACTCTCAAGACTTGGGAGACCGCCATTAAAGCCTATCAGGATTCCCTCACCTTGAACGAGGCCGACCCCGACGCCCGCTATAACCACGACCTCGTCACCAAAAAACTCGAGGAACTCAAACAACAGCAACAACAGAAGAAGGACGACAAAGATTCCAAGGACGGCAAGGACCCAAAGGACCAAAAGGACGACAAGGACTCGAAGGACGGCAAGGACTCGAAGGACGGCAAGGACGGCAAGGACCCGAAGGACGGCAAGGACGGCAAGGACCAAAAGGACCAAAAGGACGGCAAGGACCCGAAGAACAGCAAGGACCAAAAGGACCAAAAGGACGGCAAGGATCCGAAGGACAGCAAGGACCCGAAGGACAGCAAGGACCCGAAGGACGGCAAGGACTCGAAGGATGGCAAGGACTCGAAGGATTCCAAGACCGGAGACGAAAAAACCGGCGAGGAAAAAACCGAGGAGATGGGCAATGAACGCACCAGCAAAGAGGAGATGAGCCCCGAAGAAGCTAAGCAATTGTTAGAATCCCTGCGCGATGACGAACGCACGGTGATCCCGATTCCACAACAGCGGCGCACCCGCAACGCGATTCCCGATAACACCACCAAAGGCAAGACATGGTAGACCAGTTCCCATTTGCTGACAGTTGCCGCATGACCGTTAGGGCCATTGCGGTTTGCCTGATCTTGGGGGCTTGCCTGAGCGTCACCCTCACCGCCGCCGAAGTCACGGCACAGCTCGACCGCCAATCGGTTCCGGCGGGAAGCGGTGCCATGATGACCCTCCGTATTTCGGGCGAAAGCGCTGGCAAGCCAGCCATCGCGGCTGTGCCAAACCTCATTGTCGAGCCTCGCGGACAGAGCCAGCAGACGCGTTGGATCAACGGCACGACCACGTCCACCGTGATCTATCACTATGCCGTGGGCTCTAACACCCCTGGCGACTATCAGATCCCCGCCATCGATGTCGTCATCGATGGGAAAAAATTCAGCAGCCAGCCGCTCATGCTCAAGGTGCTTGCAGCCGCAGCGGCGCAGCCGCCGGCGGGCATGACCGCCACCCCGCCCGGAGCGCAATCCGACGAAGACACGGAACAGGACACCGGCCCTAACCGATTCGGGTTTCTCACAGTAGAACCCGCCACCACCGGCCGTGAGTATGTCTATGTCGGCGAGATCGCGCCGGTGCGCATCCGCGCTTGGTTGCCTGCGGACTCCCGTGCCCAGCTGCGCAGCGGCATTCAACCCGAGGGCAAGGCATTCACTCTGCACCACGTCAGCGGCCAACCTCAGCAAAACCAGGAAACAAAGGACGGTAAGCGCTATTTGGTGGTCACTTGGTTTGGCGGCATGTCGGCAACCAAAGCCGGGAAATTCCCCGCCTCGCTTTCATTGAATGCCACGGTGGCCGTGCGAGACAACGCGGCACCGAAGCCCCAGCGGCGCACCGGCGGTCCATTCGACGATCCTTTTTTTGATAGAGTATTTGACGATATGAACGTCCCGATGATCCAGAAGGACGTCACTCTCAAGTCGGATGACCGGCAAATCGAGGTGCGCCCACTGCCGACGACCGACCGCCCTAACGGATTCAGCGGCGCGGTCGGCGATTTCAAGTTCGACGCCTGGGACCTGCCTGCCGAATGGCACAGCGGAGAACCTCAACAAATCACCGCCCGTGTGAGTGGCTCGGGCAATTTCGCGTTGATGAATGCCCCGGGAATCAGCCCGGCGGACGCATGGAAAACCTACGCGGGCAAGAGCGAGTTCACACCGGGTGATGTGGCATCGTTTTCCGGCAGTAAGAGCTTCCAATTCAGCGCCGTGCCGCGCAAAGGTGGCTCCCAGATGGTGGGACTGACTTTCAGTTTTTTTGATCCGAACACGGGATCCTACAAAACCCTCATCAGCCCGCTCAAACCGATTCAGGTCGCCGGCGAAAATCTCGCCGATGACCCGCCCGCTGCCGCGCCCACGCCTGTCAAGGAACCCTCTCCCAAGCAGCGCGGCGACCTTGTCGCGCAGCACCTGCTGTTCTCGCCGCGCGATGTGCTTGTGCCGTTGGTTTCCCGGTCGGACTTTCTGTGGTTGTTAGAAATCGCGGGTGGGCTATGCCTGTTAGGACCCATCCTGGCATGGCTGCGCCGCCGTCGATCCGATCCTCGCCGCCTCGCCCGCGCGCGGCTGGAACGCGTCACCCACGCGGCGTTGCAAATCGCCAACCGCTGCGCCGCCAACCGTGATGTTTCTGGCTATTTCGCCGCCGCGCGCCTCGCCATTCAACAACAACTCGGTGCGCAGTGGAACCAGCCACCCCACGCCATCACTCTGGCCGAAATCCAAGCCCAAATTGGCGGCGACTCACCGGTGATTGCATTTTTCCGGGAGGCCGACCGGCAGGCCTACGGTTGCGAAAGCACCGGTGAAATCCTCCCCGAATGGAAAACCCGGCTCGAAGAAGCGCTGGCTTCCCTCAAAACACCCACCCACCCTCATGCGCTCTAACATTTTTTGCAGCCTGTGTTTTCTTTGGTTGGGTGCAGCGATGCTGCGTGCGGCGGAGTCCACGGCCTTTGACAAGGCTAACCAACAATTCCAGGCCGGTGATTTCGCAGCTGCCGCACTTGCCTACGAGAAAATCCTGACCACCGATGGGCCACGCGCCGCCGTATACTATAACCTCGGTAATTGCTATCAGCGCCTCGCACGATACGGCCACGCCATCCTTGCCTATGAGCGCGCCCGCCTGCTCAGTCCGCGCGACCAAGATCTGTTAGCCAACCTGATCCTCGCCCGCAAAGCCGCCACTGCCTTCGAGGAACCCAGTCCACAGCCACGGATGGATGCGGCACTTCATTACTTCAGCCGAAACGAATGGTCATGGGGCGTCGTGACGTCCGCGTTGTGCCTCGGCGGCCTGTCTGTGCTGCGCGGACTGGTGGCCATGCCGCGCCGCGAGTTGCGCCATGCCACTCTGGCTGTGGCTGCAGTCGCCAGCCTCACCTTGATGGCTGGAGCCTTTGCGCTCTATCAGCGTCGTGGGGAGACGGCGACTGGCGTTGTTCTAACAGACAAAGCCGCCGTCCTGCTTTCACCATTTGCTGAGGCCGAATCTCTCGGTGCTCCCGGGGTGGGGCGCTGCGTCCGGTTATGCGGCGCGAGTGGTGCTTTCCGTTACATTGAAGTGCCCGGCACGGGTTTGCACGGCTGGCTGGCAGCCAAGGACGTCGCCGCCATCATCCCGGAGTCGGCCGGGCTTTAAACGAGATCCGATAGGCTCAAATCCACGATTGCCAGATCGTTTCTCAGGGCAAACGCTCGCGGCGTGGCATGAGCGATTTTTCCGGCAATTGGAATTACCCGAAGGAACTCCCGGTGGTCGAACACCGTGAGGCGATCATGGACGCGCTCGTGTCCCACCCGGTCATCGTGGTGGTGAGTGAAACCGGCTCGGGAAAAACCACCCAGCTTCCCAAAATGGTTGCCGAAGCCATGGGTCCGGAGGGCGGGCGGATCGGATGCACCCAGCCGCGCCGCATCGCCGCGGCCAGTGTCGCAAAGCGCGTGGCCGAGGAGCTTGCGGTGCCGTTAGGTGGCTACGTCGGTTATCAGGTTCGCTTCGAGGACCGGTCGTCGCGCGCCACGCGCCTCAAATTCATGACCGATGGGATTCTGCTGGCGGAAACGCAGCGCGACCCGGAGCTGCGGCAATACGCGGCGATCATTCTCGACGAGGCGCATGAACGCTCGCTCAACATTGATTTCCTGTTAGGTTATCTGAAGCGCCTGCTCGAAAAACGCAAGGATCTGAAACTGGTCATCTCGTCGGCCACGCTCGATGCCGGGGCCTTCGCGGAGTTTTTCTCCTCCAGTGAGCGTGGGCCCGCGCCGGTGATCGAGGCACCGGGGCGGATGTTTCCCGTGGCGGAGTTTTTTGTGCCGCCGTTAGATGATGAGGATTTGGCGCAGCATGTCGCCCGGACCGTCGATGCCCTCGGCAGTCTCGAACCGCACGGCGACGTGTTGATTTTTCTTCCGGGCGAGCGGGAAATCCGCGAGTGCGCGGACGTGCTGGCCGGCCGGCAATACCCGGGCACGGAAGTACTCGCTTTGTTCGCGCGCTTGGGCCTGGCCGACCAGCAACGGGTGTTTCATCCGGGCAATTTGCGGCGTTTGATCCTTGCGACCAACGTGGCGGAAACATCGCTCACCATCCCGCGCATCGCCTGTGTGATCGATTCCGGCTTTGCACGTGTCAGTCGCTGGAGTCCTGGCAAGGGGATCCAACGCCTGCAAATCGAACCCGTCAGCCAAGCGAGTGCGCGCCAACGCAAAGGGCGCTGCGGCCGCGTGAGAGACGGCGTCTGCCTCCGCATGTATGAGGAATCAGAAATGTTAGAACGTCCGGAATTCACCGATCCGGAAATCCGGCGCAGTTCGTTGGCAGGGGTGATTCTGCGCATGAAGTCGCTGGGACTTCCCGAAATTCAGGAGTTCCCATTTCTCGATCCGCCGAGTCCCAAGGCCGTTGCGGAAGGCTATCGCACCTTGCTCGAAGTGGGCGCGCTGGATCGGGGCCGCAACCTCACAGAGGATGGCCGCCGCATGGCGCGCTTGCCGGTGGACCCCCGGCTCGGGCGCATGTTGATTGAGGCACACAAGGAACATTGCCTCGCCGAAATGCTGCCGATCATTGCCGCGCTCGAGTCGAACGACCCGCGCGAGCGGCCTGCGGAAAAAACGCGCGAGGCCGATGTGGCGCACGCTTGCTGGAAGCATTCAGAGAGTGATTTCATCGGCATCCTGTTGCTGTGGCGCGATGTGACGCGCTTCCGCGATGCACGCGGTCAATGGAAACGCAACGCACTGCGAAAACACGCGGCCACCCGCTATCTCAATGCCCGGCGTGTCATGGAATGGGCCAATGTCGCCGACGAGCTCACGGAATTGTTAGAGCTTGAGTGGGAAGTGGGCAAAGGGCAAAGGGGAAAGCAGAAGCCGCGGGGCGCAACGAGCGATGATGCGTTAGACGATCACGGGTTTCCGTATGCGGCGATCCACCGTTCGTTGTTGGCGGGGGTGCCGCGGCAGTTCGGCTGGTGGGACCGCGAAAACAAGTCGTATCGCAGCGCGGCGGGCGGGTTTTTCGCGGTGTTTCCAGGGTCAGGCTTGTTCGGGATTCCGAAGCGCTGCGAGTGGGTGGTGGCGATGGAACTGGTCGAAACGTCCCGCCTGTGGGCACGGCGGGTCGCGCGCATCGACCCGGCGTGGGTCGAGCAAGTCGCGCCGCACTTGTGCCGCAGCAAGTATGGTGAGGCGCACTGGGACGAAATCCAGGGCGCGGTGTATGGAAAGGAATCCGTGATCTGCGGCGGCCTGACGGTGATTGTCGGGCGCAGGGTGCACTACGGGCGCGTGGACCCGAAAGCGGCCCACGGCATCTTTTTGCGCGAGGGTTTGTTAGCGGGCGGGTTGAGAAATCGCGGACGCTTCCTCGATCATCTATCAGAAATGCGCGCGGAAATCGAGGCGATCGAACAAAAACTCCGTCGGCCGGGCGGGCTGTGGAGCGACGACGCGGCGCTGCGGTTTTTTGAGCAGCGCATTCCCGAAACCATCCACACCGCAGCCGCCTTTTATCAGTGGCTGGAATCCAACGAGGACGCGCTGATTCTGGCGTTGGAGGATGTGTTAGACGAGGATTTGGACAGCCTGGGATTGCAGCACTTCCCCGATACCCTCACTCACGACGGGATCGACTATCCCGTTTATTATCGCACGATGCTGGGTGAGCGTGACGACGGCGTCACGCTCGGCGTGCATGTCGATCAACTGCCGCAACTTCCGGAGTGGTTGCCGGATTGGGGAGTCGATGGAAACTTGTGCGATCGGGCCGAAATTTTGTTGCGCGCATTACCCAAGGACTACCGGCGGGCGTGTCAACCCATCCATTCGGTGGCGCTTGGCTTCGCAGAGTTATGGAGTGGCGCGCCGAAAGAGGGATCTCTCGGACAGGCTCTATCAGATTACGTCAGGAATCGCACCGGCGCGCGAGTGCCGGAGGAAGCCTTCGATCCCGGCAAGTTGCCGCCTCATTGGGTGACAAAAATCTGGGTGTGTGACGACGATGGAGAGGAACTCGCGCTGGGTGAAAACGTGGCGGCTTTGAAACAGCAACTTGGCGACCGGTTGCGGGCGCGCTTTGACGCGGCAGCCAATGCCGACATCGAGCGCACTGGCCTGCTTGCATGGGACGGGGAACCGCTGCCCGAATATGTGGAAACCCCCGGCGGGCAAGCCTTTCCAGCATTGGTGGACGAAGAAAAAAGCATCGGCGTGCGCGCCTACGCAAACCGCGCCTCCGCCGCGGAATCCCACCGCGCGGGCGGTGCCCGCTTGCTCTGGCTCTCACACCCGAATCAGGTCGCCCATCTGCGGAAAAATTTTCCGTTAGGCCAGATGGCAAAAATCGAACTGCCCCACCTCGGGGTCGGCGGCACGGCCATGGGCGATCTGATTCTGTTAGCTGCGGAAGGCGCGGCGCTTCAGCCGTTTCCGCGGTCGCCTGAGGCCTTTCGCGTCCTGATCGAGCGGTCCCGAGGCCGCTGGTTTGAGGCGGCAGCGGAAATTGGAAAATCGCTAGAAGAAGTGATGGCGCTGCTGCCGACAATCCGCACCTGGATCACCACCCATCGCGACGACCGGAACCTCGGCGAAATCGCCGAAGACCTCGAGGAACAACTGGCCTGGTTGTTTCGGCCCCAATTTGCCTGGAGAGCAGGGTTTGCCGGATTGGGCGATTACCCGCGTCGCTTGCGGGCGATTCGCTCGCGACTCGCGCGGGTGGATTCGCTGCCCATCGTCAAGGATTTGGAAAAACTCGCCCGCCTGCGCCGCTTGTGGCGGCCGTGGATGCATTGCTGGACCGCCGCCCCGCACGACCCCTCGCTCTGGTCGCACGGCTGGATGCTCGAAGAACTCCGCGTTTCCCTCTTCGCTCCAGACCTGCCTTGTTTCCGGAAATGTTCCGAAAACCAGATCGAAGCCCATTGGGCATCCCTTCAGTCCTCACGCGAACGCCCTTGATCTCCCGTGTGCGATCGCACGCCGATAGGCGGCCATCACGATGGTCTTTTGCCTTTTCCTTGAGACTCAAGTGCCGTATCAAGAGCTTCCGCCACGCCCATGAGATTGCTCCGCATCCTGATTTTCAAAGAACTCAAAGGGTATTTTCTAACACCTTTTGGCTGGGCGGTGCTCGCCTTTGTCACCCTCATGCAGGGACTCTCGCTCTCCACCGCCATGAAGGGCTTTCGCGATACTCCCGTGAAAGACAGCCTGGTGTATGTGACATTTCACACGCCCTTGTTTTGGTTCTACTTCCTGTTTATTTTCCCTCTGATCACGATGCGCCTTTTTGCCGAGGAGGAACGCTCTGGCACTTTGGAAACCCTGCTCACCGCTCCCGTGCAAACGTGGCAGGTCGTCCTCTCAAAATACGCGGCTGCCATGCTCTTTTACAGCACCCTGTGGCTGCCGGCCCTGCTGCAGTTCAAGATGTTCGAGTGGGTCACCCACCTGCCGCCGGCCTGGACCCCGGGCGCACTCCTCGGAACTTTCACCGCCGTCATGCTCATGGGTGCCGCCTTCACCGCCGTCGGCTGCCTCGCCTCCGCCATCACCTCCAGCCAAATCATCGCCGGAATGATCACGATCGGCCTGCTTGTCATTCAGTATTTTCTGGGCTTCGTCACCGTCATCTGGGGTGAGTCCTTTGCCGGTGCACCCTTTTTTCATTATATCTCATCCCAGCAACACCTGCACTACTTCGCCAGTGGCTTGTTCGATACCCGCCCTGCGGTTTACTTCCTCAGTGTTACGGTCCTCGTGCTCTTCCTCACCTATCAGGTCGTGGACTACCGCCGTTGGAAACGCTGACTCCCCATCGCCCGCCCCATGCCTGAGCCCTCACCCATGCCTCAAGACCTGCCTGTCCGCCCACTCAACCGCTGGGGACTCGGCTCTCTTTCCGTGCTCCAAACCGCGCTGCTGGCCATCATCGTCATCTCATTGAACTATCTGGCTGCCCACCATTACTCACGTACCGACCTGAGTCGCAGCGCCGATTATTCGCTCTCGCCAGCCACCCGCCACTACCTCCAAGCAGATGCCATCCAACACCGCAAACAACCGGTCAAATGGATCTTGGCCTTCCGCCGCACCTCCCCTTTCTATGAACGTGTCCGCGCCCTCGCCGAGGAATATACCCGCCTCTCTAACGGAAAAATAACACTCAAAGTCATCGACCCGCTGCGCAGCCCTGACCGCATGCAGGAAGTCACCGCAGCCTACGGCCTCACTCTCGCGCGGGACATGATCATCATTGATTCCCGCAACGACGAAAGCGCCATCACCACAGAGGATGCCAATAAAACCCGCACTCTCAATCCCTATGTCAAACTGGTCGTCGCCGATGATATGGGCGTCTTCACCACTGCGGAGGGAACCCGAAAACTCACCGGCTTCCAGGGCGAGGCCCTGCTCACCGCCCGCCTGGTAGAATCCATCGAAGGCCGCCCGCGCAAAATGGCTTTGCTCGCCGATAAAAGCCGCCTCGACGCCGAGGACGCGCGCTCGCCACGGAAATCACTCGCGGAAACCTTGCGATTCCAAAACATCGACCTCAGCGATATCCACCTGTCAGGCCTCACAGAGATCCCTGATGACTTCGCCGGAATCGTCTTGGCTTCCCCCAAATACGACCTGACCGATGCCGAACTCGCGGTGTTAGAACACTACTGGAACAAACCGCGTGCCGCGATCCTCGTCCTGATCGACGCGGGCGAGGCCCCACCCAAATTGCGCGCCTTCCTCCGCGGCAACGGCATCACCCCGCGCAAAGACCGCATCATCGCCCGCGAAAAAAATACCCTCGTCCCCACCGCAAGGTGCGTCTTCACCAAGGGCGTGACATTCACCCGCGACCTCGCCGGCCAAACCACCGAGTTCGGTGGCGCCAGCTCGTCACTCGATGTCCGCGAAGGAGCCGACGACCTGCTCAACCGCCGCATCTATCCGATGGGACTGATCCAAGTGCTGGATGGCTTTTGGGGTGAAACAAAATTCGGCCAGGGCCACGAAACCTTCGACGAAACAGAAGATAACAAACCCCCGTTGCACATCGCCGCCTGCGTCACCCGCGGCGCGGAATCCGATGACCGGTTCTCCGCCGACACCTCGCGCATGATCGTCATTTCTAACACCGATTTCCTAGTCCCGAAACACCAACGCGCCGACAACATTGATTTTCTCGCGTCCTCTGTGAATTGGCTCATCGGCCGTGAATCCCTGTCTGGAATCGGTCCCCGTCAGGTCGGCACCTATAAACTTCCTTTGTTAGATGCGCAGGTCTCCTTTATCAACCGGGTCAATCTGATCTTCCTCCCCACCTTGCTCGTCCTCATCGGGGCCTTCGTTTGGTCATCGCGACGTGTCTGACCCGCCATGCGCTCTCACGGATCCACCTTTGTTCTTGCGCTCGCCGCCGCCTTCCTTTGCGGCTTGGTCGCCTGGCAATGGCGCGAGGGGAATTTTAATTCTCTCATCGGCGCCCCTGCCACACCTGTGGGTCAATTCCTCTATACCTCGTTCTCTCCCGCAACCGTAAAGCATATCCGGATTTCCCGCAACGGCACCAGCGCCACGTTTTCACTGCGCGACGACGGTTGGCAGGCGTCATCCCCGTGGTCTGACCGCATGAGCCCCCGCGCCGCCGTCAGCATCATCAACTTCACTCTTGGCTTGCGCGTCGAGGACTTCGCTCCAGAAAATAAAATTGACCCGCTGAAAGCCGGGCTCAAGGAAGGTGCCACCAGCATCCGCTTGGAAGACGCAAATCATAACCCGCTCGCGAAATACAAACTGGGACGCGTCACGCCATGGAAGGCGGAAATCGAAGGCATGGAACAAGCGGTTTCAACTGTCTTCATCCAACCGAACGACACCCATCGCAAGCACTACATTTACGCCTGCACCGGCGATATCACCACGCTCTTCAACGACGGCTTGAAATTCCTCCGCGACCATCGGCCATTTTATTTCAATCCCGTCACTCTGGAAAAAATCCGCATCCGCTCACAACAGGGCGATCTGACGCTCGGTCGCGAAACCCCCCAAAGCCCGTGGCGCATCGTCAAACCACTCGTGCTTTCCACCGATCCCGCAGCCATGAAGTCCCTGCTGGAGGGGATTTACGAACTTCAGGCCGTGAATGTCTCGGACCGTGCCGCAGTCACTTTGCCTGCCAACGATAATGCCATGAAAACCGGCCAAATTGCCCTCGGCTCTTTCGGTTCCGAATCCGAAATTTTGTTGAACATTTTCCCCCCTGACTCTCCCGAAGCTCATGATGTCAAAGCCACTGTGAGCAATCGCCCGGACACCGTCTTCGACTTGCCTCTCAAACCGGAACCCGGACTCGTCTCGCTCGCCGACCTGCCCCTCTCCGTCAACGAACTCCGCGATCCGACGCTCACCCACCTCAATGTCCCGACCCTCCGATCCATCTCCATCCAGCCTGCCACCGGTCCTGAAATCCTCCTCTCACGCACCCCTCCACAACCGTGGATGATCGAAATCGACGGCGTCCCCCATCCTGCTAACGAAGCCAATCTGAACGCACTCATCCAAGCCATCACCACCCACCGCGCTATCGGCTTCGAAAGCGATGCTGCAACCGACTTCTCTCCCTGGCGTTTGAACCAGCCGTTCCTTACCCTCCGTCTGTTAGGCGTGGATCACCAAGGACTTGAACTGCGTTTCGGAATGGACGGCAAGGGTGGACTCTTCGTCAACCGCCTTGGAACTCCCACCGTGATGCGTGTCGACGAAGCGCTCGTTTCCTCCATCGCCGTCCACCCCTATGAATGGCGAAATGCCCGCCTCTGGTCCTTGGACCGCGTCAACCTCATCGCCATCGAACGCAGACAAGCCGCAGACCCGCCCCTCATCCTCAAATACAAATTCATCGATGAATCTTGGAAGGCCGAATGTGACGGACGGGATCTCACCGGCTCACTCGACCCGGATCATGCCAATTTCATGCTCTCCGTGCTCGAAACCCTCAAGGTCACCCGCTGGCTTTCCCCCACGGACGATGCTGCGGCCAACGCCCTCATCCACCCATCACTCGCTTTCACCCTCGTCGAAAAAACCCTCAATGACGAGGGCGACTTCACTGGCTTCTCTCAGCGAAAACTCAGCTTGGCTCCGGCCGCCTCCCCCAACTTTTACCTCGGCCACCTCAGTACCGAACCCCATCCTTTTCTCATCGACCGCGAAACCTATCAAAAACTCGCAGCCGAATTGCTCGAATAGAAAAAAAGCAGCTGCTGATGTCATCGACCGCGAAACCTATCAAAAACTCGCAGCCGAATTGCTCGGACCGACAGAAGGAGACTCCTTCTATTGAGAAAATGACTTGCGGCACGAGAGGTGGGTCGGCGTAGCGGCAGAGCGGGGTGATGGGAACCCCATCGACCTTGCCAGGAGGGCGGGAACTGACTAGGCAAGGGGGGCAGTGACCGGGTGCATGGGCAGACCGACAGAAGGACCGACAGAAGGAGACTCCTTCTATTGAGAAAATGACTTGCGGCAAGGGAGGTGGGTCGGCGTGGCGGCAGAGCGGGGTGAGGAGAACCCCATCGACCTTGCCAGGAGGGCGGGAAGTGACTAGGCAAGGGGAGCAGTGACCGGGTGCATGGGCATGATGCATCAGGGCTGAACGGATTTCCTATGAGCGGCAAACTGAAAAATTCCACCAAGCATCTGCAATGGCGGCTGGAATGTTTGGGCCATTCGTGGATTGAAGGGCTTGCGGGATGGTTTACGGCACCTGGAATGTTTTGGTTGGGTGAGGCGCTGGGTGCGCTGGGCTGGCACCTCATGCCGCAGCGCCGCAGGGTGCTCATGAAAAACCTGAGGATCGCCTTTGCTGGGGAAAAGGATATCGACGAAATCGAGTGCATGGCCAAGGCCAGTTTTCGCCGCACGGCGGGCAATCTCATGGCGGCCGCCCACACGGCACGGCTTGCTCCGGAAAAGCTCGGGCGCGTGATCTCGATTGAAAATCTTGAACTGCTCGAGCAAGCGCTCGCGGCGGGCAAGGGCGTCGTGCTGCTGCTCTCGCACATGGGGAACTGGGAGATTTTGAGTCGCCTCATCCACATGTTTCCGCCGGGGTCGCGAGTCGGTGCGTTTTACCGTCCGCTCAACAATTTATTGTTAGACGCACGGGTGTTGGCGCGGCGGCAGGTCGATGGCACCCGGATGTTTTCCAAGCGCGATTCATTTCATCAAGTGACGGGGTTTCTCCGCCAAGGTGGCATCGTGGGCATTCTAGCAGACCAGCGGGTTGGCCGACTGGGTGATCCGGTCTCTTTTTTCGGGCGGCTCACGCGGGCCAGTCCGTTGCCAAGTTTGTTAGCGAGGCGGTCGAAAAGCGAGGTGTTGGCGTTGTCAGTGACCACGGAGAGCGCGGGGAAATGGGTCGCGCGTTTCATGCCGGTGGAGGAACCGTCGACCACAGCGCATTGCATGGCGGCGATTGAACAAGCGATGACGGTGAGTCCGGTGGATGTGTTTTGGTTTCAGGAGCGGTGGAAAGTGTATCTTCATCTGTCATGCACCATTGGTGATTGGTTAGGGCCGGAGACTAGCGACGCCCGCAAGCCGCTGCGTGGTTTGCTGTGGCTGGCAGAGGTGCCGGACGCGTGGCGCATTTCGTCGGCCTGGGTGCATCCGGCGGTGGTATACGAAGTGGTTCTTGCCAGCGATCAGACCTTACCCGCGTGGCTTCCGAAGACCACGCGCGTCCACACTGTGGCGGCTGGAGCTGATAGAGGCACGCTGCAAAAAGCCATTGCAGGCATTGATGCGGGCGCGGCATTGCCGCTGGATTTCATCCTTACCACGGGTGCCTCGAAGGCACTGGTCAAAGCCGGGCGGCGGGAGGTCGTTCCGGTAGTTTCACTGCCATGAAAATCGTTCAGATTCTGCCAGAACTCGATGCCGGCGGCGTCGAGCGCGGCACGCTTGAGATTGCCGCCCATCTGGTGCGCCTCGGTCACGAATCGCTCGTGATCTCTCACGGTGGCCGCTTGGTCGCCGAGCTTGAGCAAGCTGGCTCGCGCCACATCCAAATGCCGGTGCATCGCAAGGCGCTCGCTTCGCTCGTCCAAATCCCGCGTCTGAGGAAATTTTTCATGGAGGAAAAGCCCGACCTCATTCATGTGCGATCGCGTCTGCCCGCGTGGTTGGTGTGGCTTGCGTGGAAAACCATGAACCGGAGGACGCGTCCGCGTCTGGTCACCACGGTGCACGGGTTTTATTCGGTCAATGCGTATTCTGCGATCATGACCCGCGGGCAGCGGGTGATTGCCGTGTCGGCGAGTGTTCGGGATCATGTTCTTAAAAACTATCCGCGCACTGATCCTGATAGAGTCCGGGTGATTTACCGGGGGGTGGACCCGCGGAACTACGGTGTTCATTTTCGGCCGACGATTGAGTGGCATGACCGCTGGCGTGCGGAATATCCGCGCCTTGCTGCAAAATGTGTGTTGTTGCTGCCGGGCCGTATCACGCGGTTGAAGGGTCACGAGGATTTTTTCTATCTGATAGATGGATTGAAAAACGCAGGTATCCCGGTGCACGGTTTGGTTGCTGGGGATGCGCACGCAAAAAAACGCGATTATCTTGATGAGCTTCGTGGAGTGGTGAGGACGCTTGGTCTTGAGGCTGACATCACATTTCTCGGCCACCGCTCGGACATCCGCGAGGTCATGGCGGTGAGTGACATCATCTGCGCGCTTTCTCAACAACCCGAGTCCTTTGGTCGCACGGTGTTAGAGGCGCTGGCTCTCGGCAAGCCGGTGGTCGGCTACGATTGCGGCGGTGTCGGTGAGTTGTTAGGCGAGTATTTCCCATCCGGCCGGGTGCCACTGGCGGATCGTGTGCGGCTGGTTGACACCACTCGTTCTGTGATTCAAAACCGCACGAGTCCTGCGCCTGTGGGCATGCCATTCACGTTGGAAGCGATGTGCCGTCGGACTCTTGAGGTTTATGGGGAACGGGTTTCCTGAAATGGGAGCTATCTGCTTATCGGATTGTGATGTCTCGCTCCGCGTGTTGGCGTTTGAAGGGATCAGGATCCGTGGCGGGTTTTGCGTTTGAACTGGATGGCGGCGGTGGATTTGGCGATGACGCCTTGGAGGTAGGCGACTTCTTCGGCGTCCATGCTGTGTTCGACATTTTGGAGGGCGTCTTGGGCGCGTTGGATGGCGGCCTCGGCGCTGGCGACATCGATTTCCGCTTCTTCCAATGCCATATCGGTGAGGACGATGACTTGGGTTTGGGTGATTTCAGCGAAGCCCGAGCCGATGGCGAGTGTGACCACCCGGCCTTGGTGCAGGTAGCGGAGTTCGCCGGGTTTGAGGGCGGTCACCAATCCCGCGTGGAGTGGCAGGACGCCGATTTCCCCATCCGCGCCCGGCAGATAGACATGGTCCACCTGGTCCGAGAAAACCTTTTTTTCGGGGGTGACGATATTGAGGAGGAGGGGCATGGGGGATTGGGGATTTCAAATTTCAAATTTGAGATTTGAGATTTGAGATTTTCAGTCGCGGGCGACTGAGTCGATGCTGCCCTTCATATAGAAATTGCTTTCGGGGACATTGTCGAGTTTGCCATCGAGGATTTCGGCGAAGCCGCGGACGGTGTCTTCGATGGAGCAAAGCACGCCGGGGACATTGGTGAAGACCTCCGCCACGTGGAAGGGTTGGGTGAGGAAGCGTTGGATTTTGCGGGCGCGGAAGACCGAGGTTTTGTCTTCATCGGAAAGCTCGTCCATGCCGAGGATGGCGATGATGTCCTGCAGGTCTTTGTAGCGTTGGAGCACCTGTTGGACGCCGCGGGCGACGCGGTAATGTTCTTCGCCGACGATTTCAGGGGCGAGGGCTTTGGAAGTGGAGGCGAGTGGATCGACCGCGGGGAAGAGCGCTTGTTCGGCGAGCGAACGTTCGAGCACGACGGTGGCGTCCAAGTGGGCGAAGGTGTTCGCGGGCGCGGGGTCTGTGAGATCGTCTGCGGGGACATAAACGGCCTGGATGGAAGTGATGGATCCCTTGTTCGTGGAAGTGATGCGTTCCTGCAGGCCGGCCATTTCTTCGGACAATGTCGGCTGATAGCCCACGGCCGAGGGGGTTCTCCCTAACAGCGCCGACACTTCGGACCCGGCTTGTGAAAATCGGAAGATGTTATCCACGAAGAGCAACACGTCCTGGTTGTCCACGTCCCGAAAATGTTCGGCCATGGTCAGCGCGGAGAGCGCGACGCGGAGGCGGGCACCGGGAGGTTCGTTCATCTGGCCGTAGCAGAGGGCGACCTTCGAGCCCTCGGTGAGGACCGGGTTGCCTTTTTCATTGAGTTTCGGGTGGCCGTTTTCATCTTTTTCGGTGGCGATGACGCCGGATTCGATCATTTCCCAGTAGAGGTCGTTGCCTTCACGGGTTCGTTCGCCCACGCCGGCAAAGACCGAGAATCCGCCGTGTGCCTTGGCGATGTTGTTGATGAGTTCCATGATGACGACGGTTTTGCCGACGCCTGCGCCGCCAAACATGCCGCCTTTGCCGCCCTTGAGCAGCGGGCAGATCAGGTCGATCACCTTGATGCCGGTGACGAGCACTTCCGTGGTCGCCGATTGCTCGGTGAACAAGGGTGCCGGGCGATGGATCGGCGAGCGAAATGACGCGTCGGCAATCGGCACGTTGTCATCCACCAGATCGCCGGTGACGTTGAAAATCCTGCCGAGCACCTGTGCGCCGACCGGAACGGCGATCGACTTGCCGGTGTCTGTGAGAACCATGCCGCGCTTGAGTCCATCGGTGGTGCTCATGGCGACCGCGCGCAACCATCCGTCGCCCAGGTGTTGTTGGACTTCGAGGACGAGCTTGGTGTCCACGCCATTGAGGACGTATTGGATCTCCAAGGCATTGTAGATTTCAGGCAGCTTGGCGGCTTTGGAAAAGTCGGCGTCGATGACGGCGCCGATGA
>CAIYYV010000226.1 GCA_903930425.1 Akkermansiaceae bacterium
AATACCATCATTGAAGCAGAAATCCAGAACTCGCAGGGTGAGGAAGTTGCCTGGATCGAATTCTCGCAGTTCACCAGTGCTTCGCAATGCGTCATCCCTGCCGGACTCCTCTGGCCAGGGCGCTCCTATCGGGTAAAGCTGTATTTCACCAAAATCAAGGATCTGGACACCGTTTCGTATGAAGGTGCCATGGGCGTGGTTGGCTTTGCTTCGGTCACGGAGTTCAGCATCCAGACTGCTGGCACGCCCATCATGCCGACCGTGACGATTGAACAGACTCAAGGCACCATCAAACTGAATGTCTCAGGCGGTGAAAATGCACGGTGGTATGTCGCCGAAACCTCTAGCGATCTCCAGCGCTGGCTCCCGCAAGCAGAAGGCTGGTCAGACGGCTCGCCCTTCTCATTCTACGACCCCGACGCGTCCTACCTGAAGTCTCGCTATTACCGTGTGCGCGACCGCGCCTCCAATGAATCCGCGGAACGCAACATCACGATTCAGGGCACTGTTTGGAGGGATTCGACACAGACCACCCCCGTGCCCGGAACCGTGGTGGGAACCAGCCTGGACACTCGCACCACGGTCACCGACTCCTCGGGCCAGTTTTTCCTCGAAACTGACACTCCGGGAAACAATTACAACTCGACACCTTATACAATCATCATGCAATTCGGCGACACGTCGAAGGATTTTGGACCTTGGCCATGGGGTGCGCAGCCCAGAGAACAATCGTTCATCCAAAACGAGGCACCCAACTAACATCCAAACCCAGCAATAGCTTGGGACGGCCTGCTAGAGGTTGAGAAAATTTTCCAACAATTTTTTTCCGTCCTGGGTGAGGATGGATTCGGGGTGGAACTGGACTCCGTGGACTGGATGCTGCTGGTGCATGAGACCCATGATTTCTCCTTCTTCGGTCCAGGCGGTGATTTCGAGGCAATCCGGGAGTGTCTCGCGTTTGACGATGAGCGAGTGGTAACGGGTGGCCACAAAGGGATTGGGCATACCTCCCAAAATGCTGCCGCCTGAATGATGGATCGGCGAGGTTTTCCCGTGCATCAATCGATCGGCGCGGACGACTTCGCCGCCATAGACTTGACCGATCGACTGGTGACCAAGGCAGACGCCAAGGATCGGGACGGTCGGTCCGAGCACTCGGATCAACTCAAGCGAAATTCCTGCCTCGTTCGGAGTGCAAGGACCGGGCGAAATGCAAATCCGCTCGGGATTGAGCGCCTTGATCTCTTCCACGGTGATCACATCGTTGCGGAAAATCCGCATCTCGGCCCCAAGCTCGCCGAAGTATTGCACGAGGTTGTAGGTGAACGAATCATAGTTATCGAGAATCAGGAGCATCGCATTGATTGTGTGATTTGAAATGGAAAATCATTCGCCGAGCGTGCGGGCCAGCGCGATGGCCCGGAGCATGCCCTTGGCCTTGTTGACCGTTTCTTCGTATTCGTAGGTGGGATCGGAATCGGCGACCACGCCGGCACCGGACTGGATGTAGGCCTTGCCATCCTTGAGCAAGCAGGTGCGGAGCGTGATGCAGGAATCGTGCGAGCCATCAAACCCGAAATACCCGACCGCCCCGGCGTAGGCACATCGCTTGTTTTTTTCTAACGCATTGATGATCTGCATGGCACGGATTTTCGGGGCCCCGCTGACGGTGCCTGCCGGGAAGGTGGCGCGGAGCACGTCGTATGCGCTGTGCATGGGATCCAGTTCTCCGGTGACATTGGAGACAATGTGCATGACGTGGCTGTAACGCTCGACACTCATGAAATCATCCACCTTGACGGCACCGTGTTTGGCAATACGCCCGACATCGTTGCGTGCCAAATCGACGAGCATCAAGTGCTCTGCCCGTTCTTTTGGATCGGCCAACAGTTCGGCAGCGAGTGCTTCGTCCTCCTCTGGGGTTTGTCCTCTCCAGCGGGTGCCGGCGATCGGCCGGATGTCGATCCGGCCATGGATCGATCGCACGTGGACCTCCGGAGAACTGCCGACCAGTGAGAAATCCCCCAGTTCCAGAAGGAACATATAGGGCGAGGGATTGACCAATCGGAGTGCCCGATAGAGATGCACCGCCGGAAGATCAAAGTCGGTTGCAAAGCGCTGGCTTGGCACAAATTGAAAAATATCCCCGGCCGCAATGAACTCCTTACCGGCACGAACCATCGATTCATATTCCTCTTGCGTCGTGTTGCTCGTGGCATCAACCGGTTCCACCTGAAGCAGTCCATTGAGTGCCGTGACATGGAGTGGGCGGTTGAGAATTTCCACCATGGCGTCGATTTTACCACGGGCGACGGCATAGGCCTCTTCCAAGGACGCCGCTTCATCGATGAAGGCATTTGCAACCACCTGCAAGCGACGGAGCCGGTGGTCAAAAACCAGCAAAGTATCGGCCAAGACAAACATGGCATCCGGAATGCCTAAGGCATCCGGCGGTGGGGGTGCCAGGCTTGGCTCGAACTGGCGCACCGCATCGTAAGATAGATAGCCGACCATCCCACCTGAAAAAATGGGCAGGCCACCATGGGCGACAGGTTTGTAGGCGGCCATCTCGTGCTCCAGCGCATCTAACACATCGATTTCGGTGGTGAAGACGCGAATTTCAGCTCCCCCACGGATGGTGATTTCCTTGTCCCTGGCCTCAAACACCAGGCGTGGGCTACTGCCTACAATCGACCATCGCCCGCCTTTTTCCGTGCTCTCTGCACTTTCTAGCAGGAACGACGGCCCTTCATTCCGCAACTTGAGGTAGGCTGACAGCGGCGTTTCAAAGTCGGCAGCGAGCTGAGTGTAGACGGGCACGACATTGCCGCGCTTGGAAAACCCGACAAAAACTTCCCATGATGGCTCAACCGGAATAGGATTCACAACACCGCAAAGCATGTCCGGGAATCGCCGCAGGGCAAGCCCGGAGCGCACGATGTGAGAAATGCGGCTTTTGTTTTTCGCAGCAACGCGCATGATCATCTTGTCATGAACGCCCTATCGGTCCTGTTACTGATGATGCTTCCCGGTGTGGCGTGGGCCTTGCCCAAACCGCCGGAGCCGCCACCTTTCGAACAACCGAAGCCCCCGCCGGCGCAGGTTTCTTCGTCGGAAGGAATGCCTCCCCTGCCCTATCCGGTCGTCCCCCAAAAACGCCAAGAACGCAAAAACCCTCCTCAACCGCCGGTGCTGCTCACGAAAATCCGCACGGCAGACGCCGAGGACTGGGCGCGCACCCCTCACGATTTAAAAAAATTGTTGGAGTGGATGAGCGGCGAGATGGGCGCGAGTTTCTCATCTAACATCAAGGCGTGGTCGGAAATTTCGACCAATCCGCGTGAAAATCCTGTGCTTTACCGATCGGGTTACAAGTCATTCAAGCTTGAGCCTACTGAGGCGTCCCGCCTTCGGGAATACATGCGAAACGGAGGCACGGTGATTTTCAACGCGCTCGTCGGCCACCCGGATTTCTATCAATCCGCATTGGAGGCGGCACGGCAGATTTTGCCGGAGAACCCGGTCTATCGGCTCCGGTTGGATCACCCGTTGTTCTCCTCATATCATGAGATCAAAGAGGTCAAATACCGTGATCGGGCGATCCGCGACGGGGTGGTCACGGATGCTTACCCATGGTTTGACGGGGTGGATATTGACAACCGCACCGCTCTCATTATCTCACGATGGGACATTGCCATGGGCTGGGAGAAAAACCGCAACGACAGTTGGGGCTATGAAGACGCGGATGCGCGGCGTCTCGGAGCCAACCTGATATCGTATGTGACGGCGATGCAGGAAGCCGGGTTCAGTGCGGGCAAAAGCGTGGAATTGGCCGATGGTGGTGGCAGCAAGTCAGGCAGTCTTCGCGTCGGCTGGGTGACACATGCCGGACCGTGGAAAACCCGTCCAGCCGCGTTGCCGATGTTGTTGCGCAAATTCAACGAAGCCACCGGGGCCCCTGTGTCACTCGAGTCGCAGGAGGTGGTTTTATCGGACACATCGATGTTAGAAACCCCGATGCTCTATCTCACTGGAACGACGGATTTTGCGCTGGACGAGAATGAACGGGCGAACTTGCGGCAGTTTCTACTCAAAGGCGGGGTCTTATTTGCGGAAGCCGGTGATGGGCGGTCCTCGTTTGACACCGCGTTCCGCGCGGAAATCGCCCAAATCCTGCCAGAGCACCCGTTAGTGCCTGTGCCTCCAAACTCCACACTCCTTCACGAACCGAATGAAGTCGCCACCGTCAAAGTTCGTCCGGCACTCGCCGCGCAACTCAACAAACGCCGCACGACCGCGCCCGAATTGCTCACTGCGGAAATTAATGGTGCCACCGGTGTGATTTACTGCCCGCGCGATTTGTCGGCTGGCTGGGAGCAGGCCCCGGCACCCTATGCCGTCGGTTATGAAGCGGCCGACTCGATCGCCCTTGGTGTCAATATCCTCTTCCACGCCCTCGTCCGTTAGGTGTTTGAAACCCCCGTCTGAACTCCAACATTTCCCTATGGCCGGCTTCAGTGATTTTCTATCCGCAGAGACGATGCGGCGCTTGGACCGTCTTTCGCTCAGCTCGCGATGGACGGCGGAGGGAGGACGCGCGGGTCGGCACACGAGTGTGGTGAAGGGTGCGAGTGTCGAGTTTCGCGATCACCGCGATTATGTCCAAGGCGATAGCCTTCGCCATCTCGATTGGAAGTTATTCGGGCGCAGCGAGCGCTATTTCATCAAGCAATTCCAGGAGGAAACCAGCCTGCGTGTCCACCTTGTGCTTGATGCCTCGGGGTCGATGGCGTTCCGGCATTCGGGTCGCTCCACGAAGTATGCATTTGCCCGCGAGTTGGCGGCGGCAACGGCCTATCTCGCACATCACCAACAGGATTCCGTCGGCTTGGTGGTATACGACGACCAAGTCCGCCGCTGGCTTCCGGCGCAAAGTGGAAACCGTCATCTTCGGAATGTTTTGGAAGCTCTTTCCACGCAAGAACCGTCCGGTCGCACCGATACCGGAAAAGCGTTAGAGGCACTGGCTGGTGGGATGGCTCGCCGCGGGCTGGTGTTGATGTTGTCTGACCTGTTAGACTCACCGGAGGCGGTGTTTCGCGCGTTGGCGCATTTTCGGAGGCGCGGTCACGACGTGGTGCTGGTTCAAGTCCTTGATCCCTCTGAGTTAGACCTGCCATTTGACGGGGTTTCCGACTTCATCGATATGGAAACCGGGGAACGGCTTGAGGCCGACACTGCATTGATCCGGCGAGCCTACTGCGAGGCGATCGGCAGCGCCATCGATGGGTTCCGCTCGCGCTGCGGTGCCTTGCGGGTGGATTTTCACGTTGTCACGACTGACCGCAACCCGTCGGATATTCTTAGCGAATTATTTAACTAACAGGTCGCTCGCTCCTGAGCATTGAGGTAGCAACCTGGATCGGAACCCCAGAGATCGCCATCGTTAGAGAATGCGGCGCGGGTGCGGAAGCCGCCGCCGCAGATTTGGAACCATTTGCAGTCGGCGCAGGGGCCGGACATGCGGGTTTGGCGTTCTTGGGGGGTGAGCAGGCCGATGGACCGGATGGAAGCTAACATTTCCGCAGACGCGGGGTTCCGGCCATCCCATATTTGTGAGAACGGCATTTGTTTGACATTTCCAAGGATCATATCCTGCCAGAATTGGTCGGGATGGACGGTGCCTTGGGTGTCGATGTTGGCGATGCCGCGGCCCGAGCTGTTGGCGCCGCCACCGTTCCATTCGAGCAGGCGCCGGGCCTCGGCAAGGTTCGGGTGGTTTTCATTTTCCATCCGGACTAACAGATAGGCGCCGTCGGCCGGCTGAGTGACGGTGAGGAGTTCACGCTCGACTCCCTGTTGGTTCCAAGTTTCGACGCGGGAGATGAGGGTGTCGATGGCACCCCTGGCTTCAGCGGGTGCGAGGACTTGCAGTTCACTGCCGCGGCCGGCGGGCACGAGGTGATAGAAGCACACGCGCTGGATTTCCTGATCCTCAATGAAATCGAGGATTTGGTTGATATTTTCAACGTTATGGCGGGTCAGCGTGAGGCGGAGTCCGGTTTTCTGCTGCACGGCATGGCAGTTTTTAAATCCGCGCACGGCAGCGTCGAAGGCACCCTCTTTGCGGCGGAACGTGTCGTGGATCGGGCCGATGCCATCGAGCGAGATGCCGACGTAAGCGACGTTCGCAGCCTTGAGCAGTGCGGCTTTTTCCGGAGTGATGAGGGTGCCGTTGGTAGAAATGGTGAGTTTCAAACCGGCAGAGGTGGCCTTATCCACAAGATCAAAGAACCGTGGGTGGATCATGGGTTCGCCGCCGGAAAACAAAAGTGAAGGGACCTGATAGGCGGCGAGATCGTCAACGACTTGCTGCATTTCATGCCAATTCAGTTCGCCGGGATACTGCACGGCATTGGAGTCCGAATAGCAATGGACGCAACGCAGGTTGCAGGTGCGGGTGATATTCCAGACAGTGATCGGGCGGCGGGCCCGCGCTTCCGTAGCATGGATGCCGGTTCCGTGTCCGTAACGCAGCGCATCGGCCGGTTGCGCGACGCCGGTCCAGAGTTTGGTGAGATTGATCAGGGGTGGGAGGGTGAGAGAGAAGTGCGCGATGTGTTTTTTGTTTGATAGACACAGGAGGGATCCTCGGCAAAGGGATCTCCATACACGCCGTAGGCGCGGGACCTGGATCCGCCGCAGACACGCCGGAATTCACAGAGGCCGCATTTTCCGCCGAGCGCGTCGTTGTCACGCAGTGAGACGAACAATGGATGCCTGCAGTAAATTTCTTCCGGATGGGTGGTTTTGACGTTGCCGCAGACCATGGGCAAAAAGCCGCTGGGTGAGACCTCACCGATGTGGGAGATAAACATAACTCCGCGACCGTCACGAATGCCTAACGGCGAACGCATTCCCGGCCGAGGGCGGGATGCGCCGCCACCGGATTTTTGCATGACAACCCGACGGAAGTGGTGGCCCTCGGTGGTCTTCACAGCGAAAGGAGCGTTGCCGACTAGGCCTGCCATATCTTCAAACACACGCTCGATGTCGGCAGGGTCCGGCAGGTCCGCCAAGCCAGCACGTCCGGTCGGCACTAACAGAAAGAGACTCCACATGGCGGGTTTAAGTTCAAACATGAGGCGTTTGAAATCCTCGTATTCAGGCATATTTCCACGAGTGAGGGTGGTATTGATTTGCAGGCTCAGGCCGACCTCATGGGCGCGGCGCACGGCCTCGATGGTGCGGTCATAGGTGCCAGACACACCGCGGAATGCATCGTGGGTTTCACGGGTCGCGCCGTCGAGGCTGAGGGACATCCGTTGGACGCCTGCGGATTTGAGTTGGGCGAAATCGGTTTGCAACAGCCGCTGTGTGGCGGATGGACTGAGCCCGACATGCAAGCCGGCGTTGGCTGCCTCGCGGACGAGATCGAGTGCGTCGCGCCGCATCAAGGGGTCGCCCCCTGTGAGAATCAACATCGGCGGTTTCCATGCTGCGAGTTGGCCGATCAGGCGCAAGGCTTCAGCGGAATCGAGTTCTTCGGGGTGCCGGTGTGGTTGGGCCTCTGCCCGGCAATGGCTGCAAGCCAAAGCACAGGAGCGCGTGATTTCCCAGAATACCAGAAACGGGCGTTCATCAAAGTGATACCCGTCCATGGCGGGCATACCGGCGGGGTGCTGAAACTTGGCTGGATGAGGCACGGGGGAAATAAAGACGAATCGTTCCGGAATGGCTAGGCTTGATTTGTGCAAACCCATGCATTTTTTGAAAACGCGGGTGATTTCTCACTTGCCGAGGCACCGTTCATCAGCGGCAGAAACCGTCATTTGCAAGATGGATGCAAAAGAATTCATGGCTCGTGGCTGTGCTTGGTGTTCTGGGCCTTTGCCGAGCCCGGGTAGGGCTTGACTTGGGCGCGCGCGGCCCAGGCGGTCCATTTGGCCGCGAGTTGTTGGACTTGCTCCGGATTGCTATCGGCGATGTCGTGCAATTCAGTGCGGTCATCCTTGAGGTCGTAGAGCTCCCATGTGCCGGTGCGACCGGTGCGGACCAACTTGCGATCGCCGACACGGATCGCTGCGTTGCCCTCGTGCTCCCAATAGAGCGCGTCGCGCGTGAGCGGTTTGTTGTCAAATGCGGGGAGGAGGCTGGTACCTTCCATCGGCAGGATGGCGTGGCCGTTAGATTCTTTTGGATAAGTGGTGCCGGCGACATCCACGCAGGTGGCCATGATGTCGACGAGATGGCCGGGTTGCAGGCGCAATTCGCCGCGTGCCTTGATGCGGGCAGGCCAGTGGACGATGAGCGGGGTGGCGATGCCGCCCTCGTGGTTGAAATGTTTGTAGCGGAGGAACGGGGTGTTGGACAGCGTTGCCCACGATTGGCCTTCAAAAACATCGGACTCCGCCGAACCGGGCGGCTTGCCGACGAGGCGTCCGTCCGGACCGCTCTCGGCGTTGCCACCGTTGTCTGATAGAAAAAGGATCAGCGTGTTGTCGAGCACCGAGCGCTCTTTGAGTGCGGCGGTGAGCCTGCCGACGGCGGTGTCCATGTGGGCAATCGTGGCGGCGTAGATCGCCATGATGTGATCGAAATGGTCCCGCTCGGTTTCCGTTAGGTTTTCCCATGCTTTCACTGCGTCGGGCCGCGGAGAGAGTGGCCAGGCCTTGTCGACGATGCCGAGTTTGATTTGTTTGGCGTGCCGTTGGGCGCGGAGTTGGTCCCAGCCGGTCCTGTATTTGCCGCGGAACTTCGCGATTTCATCCTGTGGCACCTGCAGCGGGAAGTGCGGCGCGTTGTGCGCGAGATAAAGAAAGAACGGTTTTTTTGCCATGACCGCCTCGTCGATGAACTTGATGCTGAAATCGGTCCACAGGTCAGTCGAATACCACTGATCCGGCAGCTTGCCACCGCGGCGTCCGACAGGGGTGCCGTTGAGGAACAGGTCTGCGCGCGGACTATCAGGAAAATAAAAACCTCCGGCGGCGGCGTTGATCGAGCGGTCGAAGCTGCGGCCCCACGGGGTGACGCCATGATTCTGACCGACATGCCATTTGCCGCACATGATGGTGAAGTAACCTGCCGGGCGCAACACTTCGGCGAGCGTGAGGCATTGGTCATTCAGGCGGCCTCGGTAGCCGGGAACTTTTTTGTCCTCCATCATGTGACCGACTCCGGTCTGGTGGGGATAAAGGCCAGTCAGCAGGGACGCGCGGGTCGGGCAGCAACGGCCGGCATTGTAGAACTGGGTGAAGCGGACGCCTTCGGCAGCCAAGCGGTCGAGGTTCGGTGTGGGAATTTCACTGCCATAACAACCGATATCAGAAAACCCCATGTCATCCACCAGAATGACAACGATGTTAGGTTTGGCGGGGACTTCGGCGGCATCGGCAGCATGGCTTAGAAACAACGCTAGCAAGGGCGCGGGAACGACAGTGGCTGACCATGATTTCATCTCAGCACATTACGTTGTGGATCGCTCACTTCCGTCATTAGAATACGAATCGCTTATCCGGTGACGGGCCGTAAGTCGGTGATTGCTTCGAACCAATCGGGATCGGGCATGGCGTAGGGGCGGAAAGTTTCGAGAGTGCCCAAATGTTCGTTGAAGAAGAGGGCGCGGTGAAGGCCGAGGGCGGTGGCGGCGGGAGAATCGATGAGGTTTGCCGAATCATTGGCGCTCATCTGGAAGAGCACGCGCATCTCGAACTCCGCCATCAATTTGCGCGGAATCCACCGGCTCACATTATTCCAAGTGTCTGTGGCGGCGAGGACATGCATGCCGCAAGGTCCACCTTCGCCTAACAAATCCGCGAACGCCTTCGCGGGGGTGACGGAGGCGTCCTCATCCAGTGAGAATTTAAAATCATCGTCGGGCCTGAGGGATTTGAAACGTTGGAGATCTTGCACGAGCAGGAAAACATCCGGGGTGCCGCGCCCGGATGTTGGAGTGCGGACTTCAAGATCGGCTGCCAATTCCGCCATCAATGCGGGCACATCGGGTGGCCCGCAGACGCGGATGCGGTGGGGCAGGATCGTCGTGAGCCGGTGCCACAACGACTCGTCAGCGTTTGTGCTTGCATGCGGATCAAAGACGACAAACTCGACCTGACCGACAGGATACTGCGCGGCTAGGGAAACCAGTGTGATCGCAAACAACGAGGCAGCCCGCTCGGCCGATTGGCCAATAACTAACAGATGACTCCCGCTTTGACGAAGGAACGACGCCTCAGTGGGGCCCTTGATCGAATTGGGTGCGCCAAGC
>CAIYYV010000227.1 GCA_903930425.1 Akkermansiaceae bacterium
ACATCGGCGACTTGCTCGACGACGGCCAGCCAAACCAGAGCTTCAAAGGCTGAACGACACACCATTTTTTGGCCTACACAAATCCGGGGTTGGGAGACTTCTTTCCTAGCCCCGGATTTTGCGTTTGATGCCGCGTAGGAGCACATTCCGGCCGCACAAGGGATGGCAATATGACCGACCCCCACAAAACCATTCCGCGTCCGTTAGGCATCGTTGGCGCGCGGATTGAACGGATGCTCAGGAATCCTCCTGTCCAGGCAGCGTGACGATCCTCGCCCGGTGATCCCATTGGTAGGCGTTTTCCCACTGACCGTCCTTGGGCAGGATGCCGAACCACTCGTCCGCCTGATCTTCGGTGGCCAGTTCCCGGTAGTTCTTGAAGATGACCGATGGCGAGTTGCCGGCCTCAAGCGCCACCTGGTCGGCACTCTTCACCGTGGCAATGCGGTAGCTGATGTAAGAGTGCCGCATCACGTTGCGTGGCCATCCCAGTTTCAAAGCGCGGGCCAGTGCTGTCGTCTCCCGGTGCAGCAGTGTGGTGCGAACCACCTTCCCCTTGCGCGGCAGCGGCTCAATCCACGCCCGCAGGTTGTCGGTGATCGGGATGATGCGGCGGGATGCAGTTTTTGCCTGACCCGCCCGCAGTTCGATAATGCCGCGTTCCAAATCGAAGGCAGACCAGTCGAGCCGGTTCAACTCGGCCATGCGGATCCCGGAGAACGCCCCGATGGCAAGGATCGGGATCAGATGCGGCGGGGCGGCGTGCAGGATTTTCGCCATCTGCTTCGGCGTGAACACCGACACATCGTCGTCATTCTTGATCTTCACCTTCTTGAGTTGCTCCGGGGCCGTCATCTGCTCGGCGGGCAGGCAGTTCTGCGAGCGACCGTAGGAAAAGAGCACCTTCACACAGACCAGCATCGAATTGCGCGAACTGGCCGAGACCTTGAATCCACGCAACCAGGCGTCGATGTCTGAGGAACTGACACCGAGAATTTCGCCGGGGAATGCGTCCGCGAAGCGGTTCAGGATCGTCTTGAGTTGCGACACGTAGGTCTTGCTGGCCCCGTCCTGTTCGCGGGCGATGATGAGTTCCGCCACCAGTTCCGGCAGGCTCATGCGCCGGGTGAGCGGTTTGAAGAACTTCCGGTAATCGGTCGCCATGGACGTGAGGGATTCGCTCTCCGCCAACTTGCGGGCCTGGATGTAATCTTCCACGACGGCGACCAGCGGGAGTTTGAGGTCACCCAGCAGTTCTACCGCCTTGGCGTAGCTGTCGCGCTCGTGCGGTTTCAGGTCGGTGACGTGTTGCATGCCGCTCTGAATTCGCTGCGCCACGAACAGCGCCTCCTTCTTGGCAGCAGCCAAATCAGGGAAGGCTTTGCGGATTCGTTTGCCGTCGCGGTAATGGGCGATGAAGTAGCGCTTCCGCCCCTTCGATTCCGAAAGATAGATGGGCACCGAGGCCGATCCGAATTTCACCGTGGCAGCGGGTCCAGCCTTTCCGCCCTTGCGGGAACGGGTGTTAGGGTTCCCCTTGCCGTTTGTCACCATTTTGTCACCAGCCGCGTTCATGACGCTGGATATGGTGTCAATTTGAGCGAATCCCCCCACTGGAACCCCTTGGGAATGAATGGGTTGTGGGCGGGTACCCCGGCTTGGACTCGAACCAAGGACCAATTGATTAAGAGTCAACTGCTCTACCAACTGAGCTACCGAGGCATTGTGGCGGGACAGTCTATCTCCGGGCTAAGGTGGCTGGCAAGACAATTCGTCAAAGCGGAGAAACTTCCAATCTGCGGATCGCCAAGCTCAAATGCGACAACCTGCTGTCCAAGATACGCAAGGCCGCAGTGGCCAGTGCCAAATTTACTGCGGTGGCGAGCATAGGACGGTATCAGAACGGCGCACTGCGCGACGCGCGATTGCCTGGTTCCCATGATTGAATCTGCGACACAATGGTTCGCCATTCCGAGCTGGAAAAGAGACTGCGGCACTTCGGGGATCCGAAGGAAACACGGTGACTTGGCTTTACTTGACGACGATCGACAGGGTTTGACCGACTGGCACCACAACGGGTTCCTGTAAGGTCACGATGGCCGTGCCATCCTTGACCGTGACGGTATGGTCGGGCGAACGACGGCCGAGTTGGACCTTGGCGAATTTGGCAGTGATGCCGACGGGGAGGGCTAGGCGGATTGTCACGAGCTTGACGGTTCCATATTTGAGATCCAGCGCGGCTTCCAGGGAATCCTTCGCCTGTTTCTGGCGGAAGGTGCCGCAGCCTTCGGCGGCGGTGAAGGCAGCCTTGAATTTCTGTTGGCCAAGGCGTAGCGCGAAGCCAATCATGCCTTTGGGTCCATCGCAGATAAAACCGCAGGTGGAAATGAAGCTGCCTTCTATTTTCACAGCGAGCGGAGTGCCGAGAGGGTTTTTTCTTTGCCGATAGCGCGGCCCAGGCCAAGTTGCCAGGCCCAGCTTTGGCCAAATACTTGGTCCATGGCGCTGCCATTGTAGGAACCGAACGCTTTGGGGTTTGCCGGATCCTTGGTCTGGATGAACCATTCGCCGTTGAAGATCTTGTCCTCAATCGCTTGACGGCTGGTCTCGGCGCGGGTCTGACATGCTTTCGCGAACTCGGAATCGCCCCTGGCGGCGGCCATCTCTTCACCCGCGAGCAGGTGCCGGGGCAGCAGCCAACCCCCTCCCATGCATAGAACCGGCCGTTGGCAAATCGGTGCGCCGTGGTGGTGGCCAAGATCGAGGTATTGGCGAAGGTGCGATCGAGAAACCAGTAGGGCAACGACGACTCATACCAAGTGTCGCGCCAAAGCAGGGTGGTCTCGACCAATCGCTTTTCGTGCGCCGACAAGTAGTCGGCCACGGCCTTGGCATCGGCGAATTTTTTCGAGTAATGGCGGCCGATGTCGTCGCCCTGGACGCCGAAGCGGACGTTGGGGAAATGCCAGGTGATGGCAAAGGTGACGGTGGCGCTCATGCCCGGGGCAAGGGTCAGTTTCATGGGCAGGTTTTCGAATGGTGGATGGATTGTGGAAAGTTTTTCAGTCGCGATCGGTCACTTTTTAAAGGCCTCGGCAATTTCTGTTAGGGAGACACCTAGCGTCTCGTGGGCCACGGCATCGAGTTCTTTCTCCGCACCAGTCAAATGGATCGTGCGGTGGATGTGCGTGAGGCTCTGACCTGGGCGCAGAATCGCTGCCGGGGAGGATGATTCCATTTCGTAGAACGGCCCAAGCGGTTTTGCACCGGGCGCGGGTGGTCCGTCGTTATAACTGTTAGACACGTCTCCGGCGTAGCGATGATCCTGCAATTTCCATTGGGAGTTGACATAGTCGGTCACGCCATCGGGCTGGCATAGTGTCCAGCGGCGCGGGCGTATACCAGTCGCTAAATTCAAACTTGGCCCCCGGCGCAAAAATACACTACCGTTCTGTCATGATTAGAATTTTGTTGAAAATCCCACGCGCCAGTTTCTAAATGTTTTAAATCGCCATTTTCGACGTAATCGAATGTGTCCTAACAGATTCTATCCGAGAGATTGGTGACAGTTGGAGGTTTTATATTTCCATAACCCAGTGTTCATGAGGAGGACATCCATCAATCGGAGTCACCATATGCGTCCAGAAAAATTCGAAAATCATGGACAATTGGGTGTGGAGAGCCAAGAAAATGTGTCGCACATGATTTTGTTCGATGAATCCCGCCTTACACTGCGATTGGCGCTGCCGCTCATGATCGGGCAGCTCAGCCAAATGCTGTTAGGCGTGGCGGACGCGGTCATGATCGGCCGTCTCGGGGTGCCAGAATTGGCCGCCCTCACCTTTGCCAACTCGCTGTTTCATGTTCCATTTGTGTTTGGAATCGGGGTGTTGACGGCGGTTTCGGTATTCACATCAAACGCTCGTGGTGCCAACGATGCGGCGAGCAGTCGCGAAAGTTGTCGTCATGGACTATTCCTCGCCACGGGCTTGGGGCTGTGTTTGTTCGGGTTCGCCTGGTTTCTTTCGATGCACCTCCGGGTGTTCGGCCAACCGTCGGAAATCAGCGCGCGAACCACGGATTATTTCCGGATTCTCATGGCCTCAGTGGTTCCGGCACTCGCATCGATTGCCTTGAAAAACCATGCCGACGCGCTCCAACGCCCGTGGCCGCCGTTTTGGATTTTTTTAGGCGGCGTGGGAATGAATATTGGTCTCAATTGGGTGATGATTTACGGCCATCTCGGATGCCCGAAGCTCGGTTTTGAAGGCGCGGCATGGGCGACATTGATCGCGCGCACCGGAATTCTAGCAGCAATGCTGATTTGGCTGCTGCACGCGAAGGGCCTGCACGACTGGATCCCGCGCCACTGGTTTTTGCCCCCTGTCTGGAAAGAGATGAAACGACTGCTTTCTATCGGAATTTCAACCAGCATTCAGATGCTTTTCGAGGTTTCGGCGTTTTCATTGGCCGGCTTGTTGATGGGGCGTTTCGGCCCCGACGCGATGGCCGGTCATCAAATCGCCATCACAATCGCCTCCACAGCCTTTATGATTCCGTTAGGGCTTTCGATGGCCCTCTCCGTGAGAATCGGCGAGGCAAATGGGGCGGGCGATTGGGCGCGTCTGCGGCCGATTGCGATTTCCGGATGGTTGTTAGTGACGATTTCCGCGCTGTCAGCGGCGGCGGGCTTGTTCATATTCGGGAAGCGGATCGCCGAGTGTTTCATTGGAGTTTCCGAGGTGGTGGATCTCGCCGCCTCGATGTTGGTGATTGTCAGCGTTTTCCAACTGGTTGACGGCTTGCAGGTGACCTCATCCGCCATGCTGCGTGGTTTGCGGGATGCGAAAGTTCCGGCAGTGATTGGATTACTCTCTTACTGGGCCGTGGGGTTGCCAGTGGGTGCGGTATTGGCGTTTGGATTTCAAATGGGCGCGCGCGGTGTCTGGTGGGGATTGGCAACCGGATTATGTGTGGCGAGTTTGGCACTTGGGCCGCGCCTATGGCGGCACACCGGACAGATGGCGCGGGAGGCGGTTAATCCGATGATTGATTGAGAGAATAGCGGATCGCAAATAGGCGGATGCCGGTAATGAGCACCGTGATGACAAGCATCCCGATCGGGCCCGGAACGCCGACGGCATCGAGAGCCAAGAGTACGAAGCCGCCCACCAAGCAGGCAGTGGCATAAATTTCCCTGCGGAAAATCAACGGCACCTCGACGCGCGCAATGTCGCGAAGTACTCCACCAAAGGTGGCGGTGATGACGCCGTTGATGACGCAGGCCCACCACGGGAGCCCATGCTCCTGAGAAATCCGGATGCCAATGGAGACAAACATTCCGAGGCTCATGGCGTCGACCACTGAAACCACTCGCCGGATTTTTGACCACCAAGGCGCACCAAAACGCGCGAACAATACGGCCACCGCGGCGACTATCAGATAGATCGGATCTCGGAACAAGGGAGGAGGCAGATCTCCTATCAGCAAACTGCGCAAGGTGCCACCTCCCATACCCGTCAACACGCCGACCACAAACATCCCGAAAAGATCCATGTCCTTCTGTTTTCCGGCAAGAGCACCGGAAACCGCCGCAACAAAAACCGCTATCAGCTCGAAACTCACATTCATCTGCTGCATGTCTCATAACCCTCGCTCTCACGCAAGCCGCACGGTACGGCCTCCGCGAACTTTCCGTCCTCACTCGTTGCAATCCGCTTGTCACCGGGCGCGCAACCGCATGAATATGGCGCATGAAAAAAGAGGACCGCGAATTTTTGTATCGTTTATTGGAAACCCCGAGCCCGACCGGTTTTGAGATGCCCGGGCAAAAAGTATGGGCGGATTGGATTGCCAGCCATGCCGCCGAGCTTGCCTGCGATGCCTATGGTTCAACTTGGGCAACCCTTCCGGGCCGGTCCGGTCGAATCGTCATGTTAGAAGCACACGCCGACGAGATCGGCTACATGATCAAGCACATTGACGAGCACGGGTTCCTCAGGTTGGACCGGGTCGGCGGGTCGGATGCGGCGACGGCGCGCGGACGGCGGTTATCCATACTGGGTGACCGGGGCATCGTGCCGGGCATCATCGGTAATACCGCGATTCACTTGCGCCGGGACGACCAAGGATCTGAAAAAGCCCCGGCCGTGCATGACTTGTGGGTGGATGTCGGGGCATCCAATCCGGCCGAGGTGGCGAAAATGGGAATCCGGGTGGGTCACCCGGCGGTCTATCAGGACGGTCCGATGGAGTTATCTAACAAACGGTTGGTATCGCGCGCCTTGGACAACCGGATTGGCGGGTATATCATTGCGCAGGTGATGAAGCGCGTCGCGGGCGCTAAGAAAAAGCCGGCCTACACGCTGGTTTGTCTGAATGCGATCCAAGAAGAAATCGGCGGTCACGGCGCGGTGATGGCGAGTTACCGGCTCAAGCCCGATGTTTGTATTTGTCTGGATGTCACTCATGCCACGGACACTCCGGGATTGGAGGCGGCCAAGCATGGCAGTGTGAAACTGGGCGGCGGACCATCGCTGACCCACGGCACGGCGAACCACCCGCGTGTGGTCAAACGCTTGATGGAGTTGGCCGCGGCGGCAAAGATTCCGCTGCAGCACGAGGCGAGCAGCCGTTTCACCGGGACCGACACCGACAAGATTTTCCAATCACGTCAGGGAGTCCCCTGTGCCCTGGTTTCACTGCCGCTGCGCTGCATGCACTCGGTGGTCGAAACCGCGCACCTCGATGACATCCAGCACTCGATCAGTTTGCTGAGCGCGTTTGTATTAGGCCTCAGTGAAAAGGATTCGTTCGACCAGACTCTCGACCAGACTTTGGTGTGAGCACCGAGCGGCCTTCTCAGCCCGCTTCCCACCGACCGACTGGTCCACCGAATCTCAAACAACTGATTTCAACCCATTACGGGCCGCAAGTCATTTCTTGATTATTTGAGTCTCCAATAATGCATTCAATAATGCATTGATGGATGGCCACCATCGAGCCGGGCCATTTATTCAACGCTCTTAAAAGTTCCCGTAGACTCGCCAACATTACTTCCCCCAACGGGGTTTGTTCGCGCAACCCATGAAGCGCTGCATGGCCGATGCCTACGCCCAATGCAAGGAACTCGACGGCTAGGACCTCTATGCGGTGGACGTGCATTACCACCAATCCGTCATCGTAGGACAATGACCCTTACGCTCACCAACCTATGTCCAAATGTGATAGATTGCGTCATTGGGCCGGTAAAAAGAAAGCTGCAGCCCCTATTCGATCGCTTTTTCAGACACCCTTCTTCAAATCCCGGACACTCCACAACGTCCCTGCCGCGGCCGCACCATTGCCGCGCAGCTTCCGCGCCCCGTCCTTGCGCCGTGACCCAAAGCGATCCCGCGCGGCCACAAAGGCCTCGTTCACAAAACCCCGACTGCCAATCACCGCGCCATCGGTGAAATACCGCACCCGGCACCGCAGCATCTTCCCCATGGAAAGCTCACCTTTCCGTTCTTCCCGCGCTTTTTCCTCCTGCGCTTCCTCCGCACTCATCCCTTTGTGCATGCGCTTCATTTTCTCCTCCCCGCCAACTCGCGCCCGCGCCTCTAACTTTTCTAACTTCTGCGCCGCCCCCGCCAATAACAGCTTCCGGTATTCGCGCGAAACATCGTTCGCCCACAGCGAGTCATCCGCAGCGCAGCCCTTGTGCGCCCGAAGCGCCCGCACCAACCCGGACCGCGCTTTTTTCCCGTTTCCTTCCGCCCCGCCGCCGATCGCCTCCCCATAACTGCTCCACCGGTAATCCGCCGGATCTTTCACGATCCCTGCCCGCACCGGATTCAAATCGATGTAGGCCGTTATCGTTTTCGCCGCAAAGCCATCCTCCACGATCACGCTTTTAAACGCGTCTTCCCACAGGTTCCCAGTCCGCCCGTGCGTCCGGTTGAACCATTTCGTGAAGCGCTGCATCAGCGTCTTCATGAACTCACTCAAATCATGCATCCGATAGGTGTACCGCAAGTGAATCTCAGACACCCGCCGGGTCACTCCGCTTTTCCTCGCATCCGCCAATTCTGCAGCCACGACCGCCACTTCCGCCTCGTGATAAATCGCCCGCAACCGCGCCAATAAACCCGCATCCGACAAGCCCCCCTCCGGCATCGGCGGCACTTCTAACAACAGGTGGATGTGGTTGCACATCAAACAATACGAAACCACCCGACACCCGGAATAATTCTCCTGCATCCGCATAAAGGTCCGGTACTTCTCCTTCTCCTCCTGCC
>CAIYYV010000228.1 GCA_903930425.1 Akkermansiaceae bacterium
AGGTCATTAAAGTGGAAAGCAGAAGAAGAAACAGGCGATCTTTTTTCATGTTAGGGAGTTCTTGAGTGATTGGATTTCCCGGATTTCAGTGTTCGACCCGGTTTCCAGCATGGGGGATACGCAGCCGTCATGCGGATTGTATCGGTTTTTTTAAACCGGATGTCTGCGGATCCGGCGTAGGAAGCCGTCGATCCAGTACAATTGACGAAAAATCCGGCGAATTTTCATCGCTCCTGATTTTGACATGAGATAGATTTCTCGCAATTCCCATCATTATGAAACCGCACTCATTCGCGATCATGGCATTTTTGGCTGTCACTTTGGTCACTTCCGCAGCGCCGCGGCTCGTGGTTTCGACCCCGTCGTTGGCCCCCGAATCCAGTGTGGACCTAGTCTTGGATCAACCGGCGGTCGCCACCGCGGACATCGGCAAAACCGTCGAGAACACTTGGCTCGAAATCAAGCCGGCCTTGCCTGGGAAACTGCGGTGGAAGGCCCAGAACATCGCCGCGTTTCTGCCAGACCAATCGCCTGCCATCGCTACATCCTACACGTTCTCGCTTCCCAAAAACCTCAAATACCTCGACGGCACACCCATCCCTGCCGGAAAATGCGCCGAGGTCGCCACCGAGGATTTTCACATCCTCGCCGCCTCCGCGCCCGACCGTTGGGCCGCCGATTATTCCGCCTGCACCGCCGAGTGGTTGATCGTTTGCAACGACGCCATCGACCCGGCCGCAGTGGCCGGCTTCATCACCTTCTCCTCCAAGTCCGGCCAGCAAGTGGCCGCCCGTGTGACGCGCCCGTCCGTCGAGCGGGCGGGCTATCACGGCAGCAACTCGAAACCTTGGGGTGCCCGATGGGGGAAATCCGCCGGTCTAACAGCTCCCGGAAAAAGCCCCGTGCCGCACGTCCTCCTCGTGGCCCCGGCGTCTCCCTTGCCGCCCGGAAAGGGGTGGCGCCTTTCGATCCTCAAGGGCCTCCCTAACAGCGGCGCAAGCGCCAGGCTCAAAACCGATTCTCCCTACGACATCGGTGACATCCAACCCTTCAGCGTCACCAGCATTAAAACCCGGATCGTCGTCGACGAACCCCGGAAAATCATCGCCGCTTTCAATCACCCGCTCCCCAAAAATCTTCCTGTGGATTTTCTCAACACGTGCGTCGTCATCGAGCCTCGACCGGCAAACCTTAAGGCCGTCATCGAAGATCACGAAATTCAGATCACCGGCGATCTCGCGGACACCGACAAATACTCGGTCACTCTCAAGCCGCCCATGACTTCACGCGACGGTCTCACACTCGAAACGGAACTCACCGAAACCCTCGAGTTTGAGCACCTGGAAGCCGAGTTGACCCTGCCATCTGACAATCAAGCCCAGCTCGCCAGTGGCAGTCGCAGTTATCGCGTCCAAACCGTCAATCTCTCCAAGCTGCACCTGCGCATCAAGCGGCTTGCCAATGCCGATCTTGTTAGAGCCTATCAGGGATACTGTTATTACACCGGCACCGGCCCTAACGGAACCTCGATCTCGCCAACCGCTCCTCTTCCCTGGCCACTTGTGATCGGTGAAACCCTCGTCGAAAAAGACATCCCTCTCAGCAACTCGATTGACACTTCCAAGGAAATTGTCCTGCTCTGGGATGAACTTCTCCCCAAAGACCTCCGCCGCGCGACTCTCTTCCTCGACCTCACCGGCACCCCACTCCGCGAAGCTTCCGGCGATGGCCGCCGCAATACCCAAGCCCTCATCCAACTCACCGACATCGGCCTGGCTTGGAAATTCACCGCTAAAGAGGCGCTCGTCTACGCGTTTTCCTGCGAATCCGGCATGCCCTTGGCCGGCGTGAAACTCCAACTATTCGGCGAGGATGCCGCTGCTCTCGATGGTGCCACCACCGACGCATCAGGCCTCGCCACCTTGCCGCGTCCGGCGGCCGCACGGCACTTGTTCGCCACCCTCGGCGCGGATGCCTATCTCACCGCCTATGATTCCACGCTGGCCACCGTCGGCCTCTGGAGATTTCCGGTTCGCTACTCATGGGATAAGCCCGCCGAGTCCACAAGACGTGCGTTTCTCTTTACGGATCGCTCACTCTATCGGCCGGGTGAAACCGTCCGCCTGAAAGGCATCGTCCGCAATCTCCGCGGCAATGCCATCGAACCGAATCCATCCGGCCCGGCCCGCATCCTCATCCTCGACCCCACCGAAAAAGAAATTTTCCGCCAACCCGTCACCCTGTCTGCCAACGGCTCGTTCGATTTTTCTCACACGCTCGCCGCGTCCACCACCGGCACCCATTCGATCCGCCTCGAGTTCCCCGATGATCTCGCCCCCATCGAGGCCAAGGAGACGACCGAGGAAGCGTCCGCTGACTCCGAAATGGACTGGCAGGAACGCCAAAACATCCTTGAAAACGCCCGCTTCGAATTGCCCCTGCGCGTTGAGGAATTTCGCCGCAATGCCTTCGAGACCACTCAAACAATCCCGACACCGGCCATCGGTGCCACGACTGTCACCGCCAATCTCAGCGCCACTTACTATCAGGGACAACCGGTCGCCGCCGGAGCGGTCAAACACTACAGCCGAGTCACCCCATGCAATCCCTATCCCGAACGCTTCCGGGATTTTCTTTTCGGAAACCACCGCTCTTATGACCGAGCTTATTGGTTCCACTATTTCAGCTATCAGGATAACGAAATCGAAAACTCCACCGATCACTCAACTCAACTCCAGGGAGAATCCCGACTCGCCACCAATGGCACCGCCTCCCTCAAAATCGAAATCCCCCAATCCGATTTCCCCACTCCACAGGATGTCGAAATCTCATCAGAAGTCACCGACGCAAACCTCCAAACACTCACCGTCACCACCCGAAGCAAGGTGCACCCCTCGGCCGTGAGTGTCGGCATCTCGCGTGTCGACCAACTCGTCCGTGTCGGCGATTCCCTCACCCTGCGCCTCGCCGCCATTGACACCGAGGACCGCCCATTCCGCCAAGAACTCCGTCTCACCGCCACCCTGACGCGCGAAGTGAACTCGTCCGTCAAATCCCAAACCGAATCCGGCGACACCTCCACCCGCAACAATGTCACCGAGGAACCCGTCTCCACCTCCGAAATCACCCTCGATCCCGCCGCCTCCGCCCGCGACGGACAGGCATTCTCCATCACCCCAAAATCCAATGGCCTCCACTTCCTCACCCTTCGCGGCACCGACCCCCAGGGCCGCCCATTCGCCACCGTCACCCGCTTCTTCGTGTACGGCACCGACGAGTTCCCCTGGCTCTACGAGGATGGCATGCGCGTCAAACTCGTCGCTGAAAAAAAATCCTATCAGCCCGGACAAACCGCTCGTGTGCTCGTGCTCTCACCCATCGATGGCACCGCGCTCGTCACAGTGGAACGCGAAAAAGTGCTCCGCTCGTTCTTCGTCCAACTCAAGGCGGATAACCCGGTCATCGAAATCCCTCTAACAGATGACGACGCGCCCAACGCGTTTGTGTCCGTCCTCATCGTCAAGGGGTCCAAGGAATCCGCCCGCCAACACAAACAACCTCAACTCCGGCTCGGCTATTGCGAACTCCTCGTCACCAACCGCCGCGACGCCCTCACCGTCGCGCTCGACCCCCCGCTTGATAGCTATCGCCCCGGCGCACAAGTCGTTCTATCAGGAACCGTCACGCTCGCCGACGGCAAACCCGCCACCGGCGCGGAAATCACGCTTTTTGCCGAGGACGAGGGCACGCTCGCCGTCATGGGCTATGAAACCCCCAAACCGATGGACTATTTCTATCAGCCCCGAATCCTCCGTGTGGAAGCCGGCACCTCGTTCGAGTCGTTCATCTCCGAAGACCCTGAAATGCAGAATTTCAACAATAAGGGATTCTTCATCGGCGGCGGCGGCGACCTCGCCAAACTCGCCGACCTGCTTCGCAAAAATTTCGACCCCTGTGCCTCGTGGGCTCCCGCCCTCATCACCGACGCCGCCGGCAAATTTTCCCACACATTCCAACTCCCGGACACGCTGACGCGTTACCGCGTCATGGCCATCGCGCATCATGAAACCACCCGCTTCGGCCATGCCGAGTCAGCCATCCTCGCCAAAAAAGACCTGATGCTTGAACCCAAAGCCCCGCGCTTCGCCAACCAATCGGACACCATTGAACCGCAAGTCCTGGTGCAAAACGCCTCCCGTTTCGCCGGCACTTGGGAGGTCCGCTTCAACCCTCATGCCGCCTCCAGTCCCGCAGTGTTCCGCGCGCTTGGCAACACCACCCAATCGGTCTCCCTCGCCCCGGGGGCCTCCGCCACTCTCGTCTTCCCCGCACTCGCGGAACAGACCGGCGAGGCCGTCTTCTCATGGCAGGCCGTCCCCATCTCAATCGAGAATGGCTCCCTCACCAAAGACCTCACCACTCAACTCTCGGATGCCGTCGAAACCCGCTTCCAAGTGCTCTATCCGATGCCGCTGCTCCGTCAGGTCAAATTTGTGAAACTCGACAGACCCGGCACCCAGGCCAATCTCCTCAAAGTGCTTGACCCATTGTTGTTAGAAGGAACGGGCACTGTGGATCTCGAGTTCGCCCGTTCTCCGTTGGTTGAAGCCGCGGGTTCCATCGATTTCCTCCTCCATTACCCCTACGGTTGCGTTGAGCAAACCACCTCCTCACTCATTCCGTGGTGCGCCGTCAACTCGCTCAGGCGTTTCATCCCCTCGTTCGAAAAAATCCCTGAAAAAAGAGTCCGTTCCACCATCCAGGCCGGTGCCGACCGCCTGCTCACCATGCAACTCTCTAACGGGTCATTCACCTATTGGCCGGGCGGCACCGAGACCGTCGATTGGGCCACCCCTTATGCCGGCATGGGTCTCATGATGGCCTCCGTCTCCGGCGCGATCATCCCCAAATCTTCCATCGATTCGCTCACCCAATATCTCATCGGCAGCCTGCGCGGACTCGCCAAAACCCAGTCGGCCTCGGCCCTTGAATCCCACGCCCGCACCCTCTTTGTGCTCGCGCTCGCCAATGTGGCGCAGCCTGCCTACCAAAATGCGATGACCGACCGCCTCGCGGATCTCACCCCCGCAGCCCGCAGTCTGTTAGCCGCCGCCATCGCCCATGCGGCACCTGCCAATCCCGCGCAACTCGGCATCGCCCGCTCACTCCTCACCTCAAAACTCGCCTGCTCCCTCAAGAACGATGACTGGATGCCCTGGTCTCCCGACAAGGCACTCGAATTGATCGCTTGGACCGCAGTCGCGCCCGATGGCCCCGAGACCACCGCCACCCTCGACCGCCTGCTCAATGAGCGCAACCCGTATGGCCACTGGCGCAACACCTGGGTCAATGGTTGGTCCATCGTGGCCATGGGGCTCTATGCGGAACATGAAAAAAACCCGTCGAAATCCGTCACCTTGCAACTCGACACCCCACTCGGCACCGAATCCATCTCACTTTCCCCCGAACAACCGACCGCCACCCGCTCACTCGCACTCGCCCCTCATTTCAAACTCAGCGTCACCGCCGATTCTAACGCTTTCGTCCGCCTTCGCGTCGCCGCCAAACCTCCCGTCACCCCGCTCCAACCCGTCGCCATGAACGGGCTTTCGATCGACCGCATCTACTCGCGCGTCAACCCCGACGGCTCCGCCGATCCACTCACCGAACCGAAACCCGGCGACCTCATCCGCGTCACCCTGCCCAAGGACAATACCCGCTACCTCGTCATTGAGGACCCCTTGCCCGCACTCTTTGAAACCGTCAACACCGATTTCCAATCTCAAAGCTCCGGACTCGGCGTCCGCACCAGCGAATCGGATTGGAACGTCAGCCACTCGGAACTCCGCAGCGACCGCGCCGTTTTCTTCCTCGATGAAATCCGCCGCAAGGGCACCTACTCCGTCACCTACCTCGCCCGCTGCACCCTCGCCGGAAAAACCACCGCCCCTCCCGCCAAAGTCGAATCCATGTATGACCCGGAAAACTTTGCCCTCTCCGCCTCCCGCGTCATGAATACCCGGTGATCTAACACCCGCCTGACAGGAGTTGCACAATGCACGCTTCACGGCCTATCATGCCGCCCGTGACGGATTTTTCCCTAACATTTCTCGGCACGGGCACCTCGGTCGGCGTGCCGGTCATCGGTTGCACCTGCCCGGTTTGCATCTCGCCGGACCCTCGGAACCGCCGCCTCAGGGCGTCCGCATTGGTCCGGGCCGGAAACGTCACCATCCTCATCGATTCCGGCCCCGACCTCCGCGCCCAGGCATTGCGTGACGGATTGCGTGAACTGGACGCGGTGATTTACACGCATGCACACATGGACCACGTCGTCGGCTTCGATGAATTGCGCGCGTTCTGTTGGAGAAAGGACGGGCCCTTGCCACTGCACGCGACCCCGGAATGCATGGCCAAGTTGCAGACCATGTTTTCCTGGGCCTTTTCCGCGGATAACATTGGCGCGGGATATGTCAAACCTCTCGCCCGCCCCATCAAGGGTCCGTTTTTTTATGGTGACTTGAAAATCACCCCCTTGCCCGTCGTCCACGCCGCCTTGGAAACGATCGGGTTTCTCTTCGAATACCCGCACGCCCGAAGCATCGCCTACCTGCCCGATGTGAAACGCATCCCCGATGAAACGTTCCGGCTCCTCCGCGGCGTAGACGTGCTCGCAGTGGACGCCCTGCGCCCCGATCCCCACCCCACTCATTTTTCGCTCCACGAGGCCTTAGAGGCCATCCAACAATCCGGCGCGAATGAGGCATGGTTGACCCACCTCGGCCATGAAAATGATCACTCGGCCTTGGAAGCCGCCTTGCCCGCACACGTGCACGTCGCCTGGGACGGCCTCCAAATCACACTTTGACGCTCGCCAGCCTTGCATCTCAGCCTCCCGCTGGGCATCGTCCTGCCATGCGTGCGCTTGCTCGGGTCCTGGGATTGCTGGCCGGTTTTCCGTCCCTCGCCACCGCGGCCCCTGCCCCTGAATCTGTCGCCATTCTCTACAACTCGGCAGTCCCCGAATCCCGCAAACTCGCAGAAAGCTACCGCGCCGCCCGCTCGATCCCTGCCGAAAATCTCATCGGTTTGGACATGCCAGTCACCCCCGATATTTCCCGCGAGGATTATGAAAAATGCATCCTCAAACCCCTGAAATCCGAGTTTGACCGCCGCGCCTGGTGGCAACGCGGGCGCGATCCGAGCGGTCTCTTCGTCCCCGTTCGCAACCGCATGCGCGTGCTCGTCACCCTCCGCGGCGTCCCCCTCCGCATCCGCCCCGGCCCCGTCCCCGCCACCCCGTCCTCAAAACCAGGCACCCCTCCGCCCCCAGCCAACCCGATCACCACCCATAACGAGGCCGCAGTCGATTCCGAATTGTCCCTGTTCGGCGTCGACGGCGTACCCATGGAGGGAACCTTGCAAAATAAATTCTATCAGTCCGAAAAATCCATCGCCGACGCAGCCATGCCGTTTCTCATCCTCACGGCTAGAATCGACGCACCCTCGTACGCCACCTGCGAACGCATGATCCGCGATACCGTCGAAATCGAAAAATCCGGCCTCTGGGGAATGGCCTATGTCGATATCGCTAATAAAATCCCTCAGGGCGATCAGTGGATGGAAACCATCGTCCAATCTAACAGAAACTCGGGCGTCCCCACCGTGGTCGACCGGTTCAACGACACGTTTCCCAAAAACTATCCGATGGGCGACGCGGCCATCTATTACGGATGGTATGATTGGAATGTGAGCGGGCCGTTTCTCAACCCCGGCTTCAAATTCCGCAAGGGTGCTGTCGCCATGCACCTGCATTCGTTCAGCGCGGAACAATTGTCCTCCACTGACAAAAATTGGTGCGGGCCACTGTTGGAAAAAGGTGCCGCCGTCACCGTCGGCAATGTCTACGAACCCTACCTCCAAATGACCCACGATTTTGGCATCCTCCACAAACGGCTTCTCGCCGGATTCGCGTGGGTCGAGGCCTGCTGGATGGCCATGCCCGTCACCTCATGGCAAAGCATTGTCCTTGGCGACCCGCTTTACCAACCCTTCAAACACCTCGACGGATCCGGTGACCTCCAACCCAAGGATAACGATTTCCGAGCCTTGCGCGCCGCCTCCCTTCGCTGGCCCTACAACCCTACCGAACGCCGAAAACAACTCGACCTCGCCACCGACCGCACCCAAAGCGGCATCCTCGCCGAAGCCGTTGGTCTCGACCTGCTGTTAGACGGGCTGACGGCGAATGCCGCCACCCATTTTCGCAATGCCAAACGCTATGACTCGCAAACCGCGGACAAACTCCGGCAAGATTTCCATCTTATCGCCATCGACCGCGCGGCTAACCGAAAATCCCTTGCGGTGAGCGCCCTGCACGACGCCCAACGGGAATACGGCATCATCCCCGAAACCGACGCGCTCAAAGCCTGGCTCGATATCCTCGACCCACCACCAGCCGCCACCCCGATGACCCAATGACTCCAACCCACTTCCATCAACGGGCATGACTTACGAATACTTGTTGGAATCCATCTGGCACCCGCCGCTTGCTTTCGCGGAAACCTCGCCCAGCGCGCTGCCCTCGGAGTTGGAACTCCAAGCACTCTGGTTCGCCGGCGCATTCGGAAGAAACTTCCGAACCACTAGCGGGAAAACCGTTAGAATCGTCCAGTTCGGCGAATGGAACCGCAACGCCGGCCCGGATTTCATCCAGTCCGCCATCGAGCTCGATGGAGAACTGCGCACCGGCCCGTTAGAACTTGACCCCGATTCCGGTGCCTGGGAATCGCACGGGCACTCGACGAATCCGGCCTTCAAAGACGTCGTGCTTCACGTCGCTTTCCAGTCGGACGCCCGGCGGAATTTCATTCGCACCTGCGAGCACCGTGAGGTGCCGCAAGTCGTGATCACCGGCAACCAACTCTCCGACGCCTTGAACCGGCCACTCCGTGAAACCGCCATCGCCCATCCCGGACGTTGCGTCTATCCGCTCAAATACCTGTCCACCGCAGCCACCGAATCATTGCTCAATGAAGCGGCCGCCTATCGCGCCACCCTCAAGGCCACGAGATGGTTGAAAACCGAGGATGCCCACGGACGCGATGACGCCTTGTTCCAAACCACCGCCGAAACCCTCGGCTACCACGGCAACTCGCTCGCCATGCGCCTGCTCGCCCAACGCGCGCCGCTCGCACTCCTCAAGGCCGATGCCCACACCGCCGAGGCTGTCCTCTTCGGAACGGCCGGATTTCTCACACCCAATCTGCACGAACAAGCACCGGTCGACACGCGCGATTACCTGCGCCGCCTCTGGGACCTGTGGTGGAAAAACCGCGCCCGCTTCGAAGTCACCGAAAACCGGTCGATCCCATGGAAAACCCACGGCCACCGCCCTGCCAACCACCCGCACCGACGCGTCGGCGCACTCGCCGCGCTCGTCAACGCATGGCCGCAATACCGCCGCCTCGCCCTCGCTCGCCCCTTCGTCGTCAAGCCGCTCGTCGATTTCCTCCAATCCCTCGGTCATGAGTTTTGGGACACGCACCACACACTCACCTCCACCGCTTCCGCGAAGCGCATCGCCGTGTTCGGGCGCTCGCATGCCCTCGAACTCATCGCCAATCACCTCGTGCCGCTCGCAATGCTCGAAGGCGGCTTCTCGTTCAAGTCCTATCAGAAATTGCGCAACTCGTCACCTAACGACAAGGTGAAACGCTGCGCGCTGCGCTTGTTCGGCTCGCTTAAAGCCGCCCAACCGTGGACCCGGCGCGTCTGTCACCACCAGGCACTCCTGCAGGTCTATCAGGATTTCTGCCTCGAAGATTTCTCGGATTGCAATGAGTGCCCATTCCCCGAACAACTCACCCAGTGGAAATGACCCCCGCACGCACCATCACCCTGAACGGGGCTATCCATCCCCTCGAGAAATCCATCCCGCTGGACAATCTGTTAGATCATCTCGGTCTCGCCGGAAAACCCGTCGTCATCGAACTGAACGAACAACCGGTTTTTCCGCGCGATTACCGGTGCTCGCTCATCGAGCCGGGTGCGCGCCTCGAAATCGTCACCCTCGCCGCAGGCGGCTGACCCCGCCAAGGGGAGCATGCCTCAATTCGAATCCCCGCGCTGGAGTTTCGCAACGCGATCTAACACCCCGTTGACAAAACGCTGGGAGTCGGTGGTGCCAAAACGCTTGGCGAGCTCAATCGCCTCATTGATCGCCACCTTCGGCGGCGTGGCTGCCTGCAATATCTCATGCGTCGCTAAACGCAAAATCGCGCGGTCCACCGGATCAATCCGCCCGGGCGCATAGTTGACCACCACTGCGGCGAGCGCGCCGTCAATCGCTTCCTGATGCGCGAACACCGCGTCCACCAATTCGTCGGCGCGACGACGAAGGGCGCGAATCTCGGCCATCGTCTCACGCAGGCGGGCAAGATCCTCCTGCTCGGGAAAAGATTCGGGATCTTCCACCGTGCGCAGCCGATCCGACACCCGCTGCATGCGGCGAAGCGTGGCGGCAAACGCTTCTAACGGACCTCTCAGCGAGGGGAAATCCTCGAGACCCTCGAGAAACCGCAGACGCACCGCGGACAACTCGCGATCAATCGCAAAAAACCCGGCAAGCGCCCGACTGAAATTTTGCTCAACAGAAGCATCGTCACCCTCTTTTGGCAGGCGCTCGAGTGTCGCGAAGGCGCTGCTCCATCGGGATTCGAGTTCAACGAGACGCGGGACGTCGTTCTGCAAGCGCCCGGCTTCCGGCCACGCGGTGAGCAGGGTGCCGGCAACGGCTTGACGGGTGACAAATTCCGCGAGACGGCCTGCGTGCCCTTGGGCGAGGTGATGAACGGCGCGAAACGTGGCGAGCTGCAGATTGCGTCGCTCGGATTCGGTGACAAATTCCCAGAACGCGTCGCGTGACGCGGAGGGATCAGTCCCTCCTTCCAAATCGGCTCCATAAAGGAACTGCACCGCAGCCTCGCGGATTTGGCGACGACTAGGCATAACGTTGTCTTTTCACCGCGGTGTTGCGGGGCATCGATCGATCGAGTTCTTGAAACACCGCTACCATCGCCGCCGCCGCACGTGCCGCCTCACGACCGCGATTCAGCGTCTGACCAATGCAGCGCGCATACGCTTGCTTTTCATCCTGAACCACTAACACCTCGTGAATGATCGGACGCATCGAACTCACCGCCAAGCCTTGCAGCGCTTCGGTCACCGATCGGCCGACCAAATCCGCATGCTCGGTCGCACCCCGAATGAGCACCCCGAGCGCAATGATGCAGGCCGGCGGGTCCCTCTCAAGCACGGCCGCCACCATGACCGGAATTTCAAATGCGCCTGGCACGCGGATCAAATCCACCCGGCCCTGCGGCATCAACTCGCCGAGCTCCTCGATGGCGTTTTCCACCAGCGCATCCGTGAGCGCTTCGTTGTATTTGGACGCGACAATACAGATCCGGACCTTCGGCCCAATGATCCGGGGTTTTTGCGGCAGTGAGTGAGCCATGCCCGGGATATGGGCGTTGACGACCCAAAAGTCAATCGGGGCCATGCAAATTGCGAATTCAATGCGCAACCGCAGCCGCAAGCGCGGTCAGTTCATTCGGGTGACCGGCCTGTGAGATGGATCACCACAGCCAATTTCCGACAGGGCTCGTCTAGCAGAGGATCCGCCGCAATTTGCTTGAGCGTCCACGGCAACCGAAAACACCAGTTGCGCCCGCCCGAGGTGCCCGGCTCATTGATCCGTTCGTCCAGCCCAAAAAGTTCCGTCACCGCCAACGCGGCATATCGAGAGTTCGACTCAAACAAGGCCCTGATGAGCCGTAATCGAATGCCTTCCGTGAAGGCGGGCCATACCCCGTCATCGGGTATCGGAATCCCGGCAAATTCTGATAGAACCCGGAGAGTTTGCTCGGCACCACCCACATTCCCGGCGCTTTGACCGGTCGGCTTTTCCCGGTGCTCCTGGATCACCCGAAGGCATCCGCGCCAAATCCCATTCACCGGATCGTGGTCGTGCGTCGAATACGCCGCGAACGAATGCTCGGGAAATTCCTCAGCCGGAGCAGGATGACCGAAGGCGTCGCAATCCCAGTGCGGAATCCGAAAACCCGCCAATCCCAGATCCGCCAAATGCGGCCGAACGTAGTCCGGCACCCAACCCAGATCCTCCGCAATCACCTCGGCCCCGCGTGAAGCTGTTAGAATCGCCCGGAGTCGCAACTCGCCATCCGCCCGATTGGCGGCCTTGTTTTCATCGGTGTCGTCCGGCCTTGGAAACCAGCGCGGCAACCGCCCGCCTGTCAACTCAGCGGCTTGCGTTTGCGTGAGCCCGAGAAACTCGCGGTTGCGCTCAGGCCTCCACGGAAACGCGTAAATCCGATAGAATCCCAAAATGTGATCCAAGCGAAACATCTGAAAAATCTCGGTGAGGCGCGTAATGCGCGCCTGCCACCAGCTAAAGCCGTTTGTTTTCATCGAGTCCCACCGGTAAAGCGGAACTCCCCAGTTTTGCCCCCATTGTTGAAAAAACGAATTCTCCTGCCCGCCGCCTTCCGGTGGCGAACCCGCACACCAGTTCAGGTGAAACGCGTCGCTTTGAAAAAAAACGTCGCTCGAATGCCAATTGATGCCAATCGGGACATCACCCATGAGTTTGACGTGGCGGAGGTCCGCATGCGCCCGCACCACGCGCCATTGACGAAATCCCAACCATTGCACAAATGCAAAAAACCCCAACCGGCCATCGATCGCCGCCCCATCACAAAGCCGCATCTTGGCGATGTAATCACGCGCTTTCTGCGGGGTTGAACACGATTCTGGCCACTGGTCCCATGTCAGCGACTCCCCGTGCTGCTCCATCAACCAACGAAACTCACAGTAGTCGACGAGCCAATCGGATTCTTCCTCTATGAATTTCGCGAATTCCTTGGAATCCGTCTGGTCGGCCATGTTAAACCTCGACCACGCAATTTCTAGCAACTCGCGCTTGGCCCGCCTCACCGCCGGATAATCAATCCATGCTGAGTCCAGCGCGGGCCCTAACTGGTGACGAACCCTTGCAATCTCTGCTGCCCAAAGACCCGGAATCTCACCCTCCTCGATCGTTAGATAGACCGGGTCCAGCGCGGCGGAGGAAATCGCGCTATAAGGGCTTTCCTCCATCCCGTTTTCGTAAATCGGAAGCAACTGAATGAAACTCACCCCGTGATCCGCAGCCCAGTCGATCCATCCGCGCAGCGCCCGTGTGTCACCGATGCCGAGATCCCCCTCACGGCGCGGCGAAAAGGCGGGAATCAAAATGCCGGCCTGGCGCTTTCCGGATGGATGCATGCGCGCACTTTGGCACGGCCGCCGATGACGTAAACCCCGAAGTTGCACGCCTGGCATCACCCACCATCAAAATCCGCACGTGACACAACTCGTCCTGTGGTCAGTAATGGCAATTGACTTGACGCGATCTATGCGCTGGAAACATCACCCATCACCCATCAAACCACATGAAACGCTACGGCACTGTCATCGGCCTGAAGGCCGATAAAATCGACGAATACAAACAACTCCACGCCGCCGTCTGGCCGGACGTGCTCCAAATGATCGGCCAATGCCACATCCATAACTACTCCATCTATCTGCGCCAATTTGACGACGGCCGGCACTATCTGTTCAGTTACTTCGAATACACGGGCGATGACTTCGCACAAGACACGGCCAAAATGGCCGCCGATCCCACCACCCAACGCTGGTGGGCCGTCTGCATGCCATGCCAGCAACCCTTGGACAAGCGCTGCTCGGACGAATGGTGGGCCTCAATGGAGGAGGTCTTCCACTGCGACTGACAGTTCACAAACCCATCGCACAAGAAATCCTTCCGCGTCTTACCCGCCCGGTTCCGCCCAGTGAGGAACCGGGATTTCTGTTAGTTTTCCGCCAGTTTCACGTAGGGTGCCTCATGGGTTTGAGCCGGTTTGGCCCCGCTGAGGATGCGCCACCATTCCCACATGCAACCGAGCGTGATCACCGCCACAAAACTTAAAAAAACCACCACCACCACGATGTCCAACCGCGCATTGAACATGGCCCGCTCCACGGCGTGAAATTTCTCCTCAGACAAACCCGATCCTAACTGACCTTCCATCCGCCGTATCGCGGGCAAAAAACCGGCGGCCTTCGGGGAAAAAATCTTCATCCACCCCGCCAAAAACGTCACTGTTGTTAGAAATACCAACGGCACCAGTGTCACCCAGCAATAACGCGCCTTGCCCGACTTGATCAACAACGTGGTCCCCAAACAAAAGGCGATCACCGCGAGCAGTTGGTTCGAAATGCCGAAAAGCGGCCAAAGGCTCTTGGCAATGCCCTCTGGATCAATCGCGCCCTGATAGAGAAAATACCCCCATGCGGCGACGAGCAGTCCGCTGGCGCTGATGTTGCCCAACCAGTTGCCGGTGTGGCCAAGCGGCTTCCAAACATGGCCGAGCAAATCCTGCAGGATAAAACGACCGACCCGCGTGCCCGCGTCCAAGGTGGTGAGAATGAACAAAGCCTCAAACATGATGGCAAAATGATACCAGAGCGAAAGGGCCGTCTTTCCGGGAATCACTTTGGCGAACATCGAGGCCATCCCCACCGCAAAGGTCGGCGCACCCCCGGTCCGGCCAATGATCGTCGGCTCCTGCAAATTCGCCGCGAGCGTTTGCATTTCCCCAAGCGTCACCTGATAGACCGGTCCGTAGGCGTTGATTTTTTGGATCTGCGCCTCGACGGCCACCGGGTCGCGCGGGTTGATCGGCGAATTGATGGCGAGGTATTGACCGGGCGGCAGGGCGCTTGCGGCAATGATGGCCATCAGCGCAACTAACATCTCCGTGATCATCGCCCCATAACCGACCAGACGGATGTCTTTTTCGCGGGCCAGCAGTTTCGGGGTGGTGCCCGAGGCAATCAACGCATGAAATCCGCTCACTGCCCCACAGGCAATCGTGATGCAGACAAATGGAAAAACCGGGCCGGGCACCACGAAGCCGCTGCCGTCAATGAATTGCGTGACGGCCGGCATGTGGAGTGGCGGCATCGCAATGACAATGAAAACCCCGAGCACCGCCACGGTCCCGAGCTTCATGAAGGTGCTCAAATAATCGCGCGGCGCTAACAACAACCACACCGGTAGCACCGACGCGGCAAACCCGTAAATCATGATGACCCAGGAGAGCGCGGGGGCGTCCATCCGCAACACCTGGTTCCAAGAATCCGGCAGGTATTTCCCAGCCACCACCGCAAAAAACAAACCGGCCACCCCGATGAGGGTCACGCCCGTCACCCGCATCACGCCGGATTTGAGCAGCAACCCCATGACCATGGCTAACGGAATGGTGGCGGCGATGGTGAACAAACCCCACGGGCTTTCTGCCAGAGCCTTGACCACGACCAACCCGAGCACGGCTAACAGAATCGTGATGATGGCCAACAAGGAGAGCATCGCGACCACCCCGATGAACGGGTTGATCTCTTCCTTGAGCATCTGGCCGAGCGACTTGCCATCGCGCCGCATGCTCGCAAACAACACCACCGCGTCATGCACACCCCCTCCCAACGTCGCCCCTATCAAAATCCACAGAGTGCCCGGTAAATAACCAAATTGCGCCGCCAACACCGGCCCCACCAAAGGCCCCGGCCCGGCAATGGCCGCAAAATGATGACCAAACACCATCCAACGCGGAGTCGGCACGAAATCCTTGCCGTCCGCCCGGGTCACCGCCGCAGGCGCGCGCGTCGTGTCAACCGTCAGCACCTTGGCCACCAGCCAGGCACTGTAAAACCGATAGCTCACCGCGAAGGAGCAAAGCCCGGCAAGCACCAACCAAAGCGCGTTGACCGGCTCGTCACGCTGGAAAGCAGCAATGGCAACGGCCAGTGCACCGAGCGCGGCCACGGCGGCCCATATCAAAATGCGCATGAAACCTAACATCGTGCGGGAGCAATAGGGATCGCGCTAGCCACTGCCAAGAAAGAAGACGGCAAAAAAAATCCCGCCTCCGGAAACTCCGAGGGCGGGAGAGGGAAAAACAGTCCTGAACCTGACTCAGTATTTTTGTGAGCGGGCATGCGAAAATGAGGTCTCAAACCCGAGTTCCGGCGGGAATTCAGAGAGCCCGTCATGCACGTTCATGTCAATGCGGTTGTCTTCGCCACAGCGCTCATAAGGTGGCTTGAATGTGCCGCGGTAAGTGGGGCAGCTGAAGGTGAATAGCTCGTAAAACCCGTAGCCAAGACGGCGCAACGCGCGGTTGGTACCATCCACGGCACCGTAACTCCAACCGGCCTTGCGTCCATACTGCTCGTTTTTGCGCACGATTTGTTCAGGCACTTCCATGATGCCGTAAACGATGTTGCTGATCGCACGACCCAGCTTGCGGGTCGATGTGTAGGTGGATCCGGGCGGGGCCTGGATGTCTGCCGTAACCCAACCCGTGAATGAGGCGAACGCGCAGGCAATAACGAAGAGTTTTTTCATGCTGGGAGGAAGCTAAGGGCCTCCATCCCGGGTTGGCAACGCGAATTTTCAGAATTTTTCCGGCTCGCCCGCTAGCAGCGCCAGACACCCCGGAGCCCCACCCGTTCTCCACGCTTGCAGTTGGCTCATCGGACCGTGAGAATCCCGGCCATGTTCACCCCGAAGTGGAAAAATGAAGCCCGGCACTTGGTCAAGGGCGCCCGCAAGTTCGTGCACTACAAACGCGACCTCCTCACCCCCGAACGGGTCGATGAAATCGAGTCCCGCCGGACCGATTTGCTCGCCGCCATCCAATCCGGCGATCGCGCCCAGGTGGATGAGGCGTCCAAACAAGTCCGCGCGGTTTGTGAAAATTCCCTGCCCGTTGAAAAACCGTTAGGCTGGCTCGAGGAGAACGTCGAGGTGATGTTTGTCGCCATTGTCATCGCCCTCGGACTTCGCGCCTACTACCTCCAACCGTTCCGCATCCCGACCGGCTCCATGCAACCCACCCTGAATGGCATCATCGGCAAACCGCTTCCCGAAGCCCAGTGGCCCAGCTTCCCCCAACGCGTGCTGGAACAAATCCTTCGCGGCCGTTCCTACGTCCGCGTCGTCAATGACAAGGACCGCCACATCGCGATCACACCGCAAGGACGCCCGGATATCCGCGACACCCAATGGCTCCACTTTTTCAGCCGCGCGGAAATCCATTTCACCGATTCTCCACCGCTCCAATTGCCCGCACCGGCCAATCCCTGTTATGAGACCGGTTTGCGATCCGCCATCCTCATCGCCAACCGCAATGAGGGCTTACTGCCAAAAGGCACCGTACTCTGCGAGGGCACCATCGATTCCGGCGATCTCGTGCTCGTCGATAAGGTTTCCTACCATTTCCGAAACCCCCAACGCGGCGAAGTCTTCGTCTTCGATACCCAAGGCATCCGCGGCATCGACGAACGCAGCGGCGAACAAGCCAAGGGCTCACATTACATCAAACGCCTCTGCGGCGTGCCCGGCGATACCCTCACCATCCAATCCCCAAACCTCCTCATCGATGGCAAAATCGCCAAGGAACCCGGTATCCAACGCGTCATCCGTGGCGAGGGCACCTATGCAATCAACCCCCATGGCTATGGCCTCGCCGATCCCCGCGAAGCATCACACGGCAATAAAACCCTCGTCCAGTATCTTGCCAAACCCACCGATTCCCTCACCCTAACAGCCAAAACCCGCACCGGCATGCGCGAATACGCCGCCCTCGGCGACAATACCGGCAACTCGCTCGACTCACGCTATTGGGGAACCGTCAAGGAATTCAATCTGGTCGGCCCGGCCCTCTTCTCTCTCTGGCCCGTCACCACCGGCCATTGGGGATTCATCCACTGACACCGTGCCTGACGCATCGGATATCACCCGCCGTGCCAAATCGAACTTGGCATTCGCACTCCTCATCCTGCCACGCCAACGGCGCGATGATATGGTCGTTTTCTATGCCTTCTGCCGCACCATGGATGACCTCGCCGACGCCCCCGGAAAATCACCCGAGTGGCAGTTAGAACAACTCAACGCATGGGAAAACGGACTCGTCGCGGGCTTCTCCCACCCCGATACCCTGCAACTTCAAGTCACCTCCTTGCGTGACCGATACTCCATCCCCAACACGCTCCTCACCGACATCATCGACGGCTGCCGCATGGATCTGCAGCCACAACGGTTCCAAACCTGGGAAAATCTATCCGATTACATCTGGAAGGTCGCCTGCACCGTCGGACTGGTCTCGATCCGCCTCTTCGGCTGCACCGACCCCGGCTCGGAGGCCTACGCCATCGCGCTGGGCCGCGCCCTCCAACTCATCAACATCCTTCGCGATGTCCGAGAGGACCACGATCACGGCGAACGCATCTACCTGCCACTCGCCGACCTCGCCCGCTTCCACTACTCCGAACAAGATCTCAAAAACCATCTGCACGATCAACGGTTCCTCGCACTCATGAACTTCGAGGCCGACCGCGCGGACGCGCTGCTGCATCACGCCGCCGCCATCCTGCCCGCCTCCGACCGCCGCGCCCTCACCCCGGCCCGCATCATGGCCGCCATCTATCAATCACTGCTTGCCGACATGCGCCGGGATCACTTCCGCGCCTTTGACCGCCGCTACCGCATCTCCCGCATCCGCAAACTCGCCATCCTCTCAAAACACTTTGCCGCCAACTTTTTTGCCCGTTAAAATCCAACATCTTTCACTCGCGCCAACTCGCGCCTTCCTCTATATCCGCGCGCTCACTTGATCCATTCTTCCTCTCATGACTCCTCCTCTCACTCCTGCCCTCACCGTCATCAAGGCCGGCACTGGCGTGCTGACCAAATCTGCCGACGGCACCCTCGATCGCGCCGCATTGGTGCATTTGGTCGCGGCAATCGCCGGACTGATCGACGCCGGACATCGCTGCCTGTTTGTTTCGTCCGGTGCCGTCGGATCAGGCGTTTCCGCCTTCGGCCTCGCCGAGTATCCCCAAGACACCGCAACCCGACAAGCCTGCGCCGCCGTCGGCCAGGCTCAACTCATGCAAACCTACAGCAGCCTGTTTGCCAATTTCGAGGTCACTGTCGCTCAAGTCCTGCTCACCGCCGAGGATCTCGCCACGCCCGCCCGCGCCGGATATGTTTCTGACACACTCAGCCGCCTCCTCTCAGAACCCCGAATCCTCCCCATCATCAATGAAAACGATTCTGTCGCCGTCGAGGAGTTGAAATTCGGCGATAACGATATGCTGTCGGTGCTCGTCGCCAAACTCGTCGGTGCCCAACGTGTCATTTTCCTCACCAGTGTGGATGGATTGTTAGACCCGGAAACCCACCAACTCATTCCCGAAGTCACCGACATCAACCAGGCCCTGCGCCACGTCCGCGACGACAAGGGCCGGTTCTCGATGGGCGGTATGAGTTCAAAACTCCTCGCCGTAAAATGCGCGGTCGACGCCGGAATCGAAACCCACATCGCCCATGGCCGCTACCCACAACGACTTGCCGGAATCCTCTCAGGTCATGGAATCTCCACCCAGTTCCACCCGGCGAATCGCCCTTGATGCGCTTGTTTTTAGGCATAACATCATACCCCCGTGTCCACTCTCAAAGAATCCATCCACCTCATGGGCTGCCAGGCGCGCAACGCCGCCTATCAGTTAGCCAAACTTACACCAGAGGAAAAAAATGCGTCTCTCCGCGCCATGGCCGCCGCCGTCCGCAACAATGCATCTTCATTGATAGATGCCAATCACAGGGACCTCACCGCCGCTACCGACAAAGGACTTTCTAACGCCCTGATCGACCGCTTGAAACTCGACGAAACCCGGATCGAGGCCATGGCCGCAGGCATCGATCAAGTCGCCTCCTTGCCCAATCCGGTCGGCCAAATCATCGAGGCATGGGCGCGCCCTAACGGCATGCGAATCGAACAAGTGCGCGTGCCTATCGGCACTATCGGAATCATCTATGAAAGCCGCCCTAACGTGACCGCAGACGCCGCCGCCTTGTGTTTCAAAACCGGCAACGCCACCATCTTGCGAGGCGGCAGCGAAGCGATCCATTCGAACCGCGCCATCGCCGCTGTCCTCGGTTCCGTGGGCGCACCCGAACACGCCATCCAACTCATCCCCTTCACCGATAGAGAAAGCGTCGCCGTGCTCGCCCAAATGGACCAGTGGCTCGACCTCATCATCCCACGCGGCGGAAAAGGACTCATCGAAACCGTGCTCTCGCTCGCCCGCGTGCCCGTCATCAAACATCACGACGGTATTTGCCACCTGTTTGTTGACAAAGCTGCAGATATTTCCATGGCGGTGAATCTAACGGTCGATGCCAAAACCCAGAAATGCGGCGTCTGCAATGCACTGGAAACCCTGCTCGTTCACCAGAGCGTGGCGGCCGATTTCCTGCCCCGCGCCGCCGCCGCCTTGCACGCCCAAAATGTCGAACTCCGCGGTTGTGCACAAACCCTTGAAATTCTAACAGGTATTTCCCCGGCCACTGAACAGGATTGGCGCACTGAGTATCTCGACCTCGTTCTCTCAATCCAAGTGGTCGCTTCGCTCGATGAGGCCGTCGCCCATATCAACCACTACGGTTCCCACCACACCGACACCATCGTCACGGCTGATCAGGCAGCTGCCGAATCCTTCCTGCGCCAAGTCGATTCCGCCTGCGTCTTCCACAACGTTTCTAATCGCTTTTCCGACGGATTCGAGTTCGGCTTCGGTGCAGAAATCGGCATCTCCACTGACAAACTCCACGCCCGCGGCCCGATGGGCCTGCGCGAACTCACCAGCTATCAATACCGTGTCCGCGGCAATGGCCAAACGAAAGGTTAGCTCAAACAGATCAACTCCCAAACCTCACAGCCCCTCTGCCAGCGCTTCGGCCTTGCCAGTGCCGCCACTTTCCCTCACCCCTTGTCCCTCCAACTCTCATGAACCACGTCCTTATCATCGGAGCCGGCGGCGTCGGCAATGTCGTCGCCCACAAATGCGCCATGCTCCCCGAAGTCTTCGGCAAAATTACCCTGGCCTCAAGAACCGTCTCCAAGTGCGAAGCCATCGCCACCTCAGTCAAACAACGCACCGGACAATCGATCACCACCGCCCAGGTCGACGCGGATCAACCGGAAAATACCGCCGAGCTCATTCGGAAAACCGGCGCGCAATTGCTCATCAATGTGGCCCTTCCCTATCAGGATTTGTCACTCATGGAGGCCTGCCTCTCCGCAGGGTGCCATTACCTCGATACCGCCAATTATGAACCCAAGGATGTCGCTAAATTCGAGTATTCCTGGCAATGGGCCTATCAGGAACGCTTCGAAAAAGCCGGCCTGTCGGCACTGCTTGGCTCGGGTTTCGACCCCGGCGTGACCAACGTCTTCACCGCCTGGGCCCTCAAACACCACTTCGATGAAATCCACACTCTCGATATCATTGATGTCAATGGCGGCAGCCACGACCGACCCTTCGCCACCAATTTCAACCCCGAAATCAACATCCGCGAAGTTACCGCCGAGTGCCGCCATTACGAAAATGGCCGCTTCGTCCAATCGCCTGCCCTGTCCCATCACCGGCCATTCACCTGCCCGGACGGCGTCGGCACCTACGAAATCTATCGAATGTATCACGAGGAACTGGAATCACTCGCCAAACACATCCCCACCCTCCGCCACGCCCAGTTCTGGATGTCCTTTTCCCCTAACTACCTCAACCACCTCGCCGTGCTTGGAAATGTCGGTATGACCCGCATCGATCCGGTCACCTTCAATGGCGTGGAAATCATCCCCCTCCAATTTCTCAAGGCCGTCCTGCCCGACCCCGGAGACCTCGGCAAGTCCACCAAGGGCCGCACCTGCATCGGTAATGTCATCACCGGCATCCAGCACGGGCGCTTCAAAGCCATCTATGTTTCTAACATCTGCGACCATGAGTCCTGCTTCGCGGAAGTCGGCTCACAGGCAATCTCCTACACCACCGGAGTGCCCGCAATGATCGGCGCCAAACAAATGCTCGAAGGTCACTGGCGCAAACCCGGCGTCTGGAATATGGAACAACATGACCCCGACGCCTTCATGAACGACCTCAACCACCACGGCTTGCCTTGGACTTGCGTCGAATTGTCCGCTGAGGCCGCCATAGCCCTCCAAGTCATTTGAAACCCTAACACTTCATCTCTCTATGATCCTCCACTTCTATAAAATGAATGGCGCCGGCAATGATTTCATCGTCATCGATAACCGCGACCTTTCTATTTCCCTCGACCCCGCGACCATCGAAGCCCTCTGCGACCGAAATCGCGGCATCGGCGCGGATGGACTGTTAGCCGTCGAACCCGCGGAAAAAGGCGCGGATTTTAAATTTCGCTACTACAATGCCGACGGCGGTGAGGCGGAAATGTGCGGCAACGGCGCACGCTGCTTCGGCCGCTTCACCGCCCACTTACTCAAGGAAGTCCCCGACCGCGTCACCTTCGAAACCCAAGCCGGCATCCTCACCGCGATCATGGTCGGCGAGAATGTCCGCATCGCCATGTCCAAGCCCAAGGACCTCAATCTCAACACCGAGGCCTCTATCTCTAACCTCTCCTCACCACTCCACTCAATCAATACCGGCGTCCCCCACGCCGTCACCTTCGTCCCCGGCGGCCAGGCATTCGAAGAACTCGACGTGTTCTCCCTCGGCCGCGCCATCCGCCAACACCCGGCCTTCTCCCCCGCCGGAACCAACGCCAACTTCGCCACCATCCTCAAACCCGGCCACCTCGAAATCCGCACCTACGAACGCGGCGTCGAAGACGAAACCCTCGCCTGCGGCACCGGTGTGGTCGCCTGCGCCCTCATCCATCACGCCCTCACCGGCGCGCCCTCACCCATCCAGGTCGACGTCGCAGGCGGCGATTCCCTCGAAATCGGGTTTGAAAAATCCCCCGACGGATCGTTCCATCTCGTCACCCTCACCGGCCCAGCCGACTTCGTCTTCGAAGGCGAAATTGATATCTAACAACACAACGCCGCCTGTCGCCTGCTTGTCAGTTATCGGGAACTGACGCCATCTAGCAGGACCTCGAAACGGCGCAACGCATCCTCATAGACAGGACCCAACGCCGCTTCAGGCACCATCGAGGTGCCGCGGACGGTTTGACAAAAAACCTGTCGCAGGTCCGCCAGCAAGTGACCACCCGCCACCGCCGCAAGCAACGCGGCCCCCAACGCCGCCGAGTTGGAAACCTCCAAACGCTCAACCGTTGCTTGAAACACATCCGCAACGAGTTGCGGAATCCCGTCATTCTTCGACGCGCCTCCCGTGAGCAATATCCGCTCGGGATTGACTTGCATCCACCTCGAATGAAGACGCATGTTGAGAAATTGACCTTCTAACAACGCCCGAACCTGGAGCGCCGGATCCACACCCGATTCAAATGCAGGCGACCCCTGCAATACCGGCCCGCTAAAATCATGACGCGGTGTGATTTCAGGCCCAAAAAATGGCAACATCAGATTGATTCCCGCAGCACCCCGAGTGGCATGCGGCGCTCGGTCAAACGCCGGCCAATCAAGCCCCAACCGGTCCCGCAACGCCTCACGCGCAAGCGATCCGTTGCGAAAACAAATCAACGACATGAATCCGCCGGCAGGATTTCCAAACACATGCCCAAATCCGTTAGGATCAGTCATTGGGCCCGGCATCGCCGCAAAAAACGTGTCGCTCGTGCCCAGTGAAATCACGATGCTTCCGGGCCGGGTGGCCCCCATCCCCACCAGCGAGGCCGGGTTGTCACCCGTAAATAACGCACACTGACACGTACCGGAAAAACCGTATCGATTCACAAAATACCGGGATATGAACCCTTGAACGGTCGCGGCCGCCGCAGGCGCGGATAACTTGCTCGACAAGTCGGGCGCGGTCGATTCTAACAGATCTCTGTCCCATCCAAGCGTGGAAAGATTGAGCAAATTCATCCCCGCCCCATCACCATAATCAATCGACACGGATTTCCCCGCAATCACCGAAGCCATGAAGGAACTCACAAGATGAATGTGACAAGTGCGGGCGTATGCCGCCGGATCGGATTTGTAAAACCGGCGGATCTGCGGCCCGGTGAAGCGCTCGATCGCAATGGATCCACTGCGGCGGCAAACTTCAGACGCACCACCCAGGGCTTCCGTGATTTCAACACATTCCTCGCCCGACGAGGTGTCCATCCAAATCGGTGAGGTGCAGCGCGTCAGCGCAGGAGCAATCTGCGACGCAAGACTCTGCGCCGGATCTAACGAACCAAGCCGGGCTGGAAAACTGGCATCCAGATAAACCGACCCATGTTGCTGGCCGGATCCGGCAATCATGACCACCTTCGAAAGATCCGTGACGCGAGAAAGCCGGCTGAATAACAACTCCAATGCTTCCAACCACATCAAGGGATTCGAATGCACCTCGCCATTCACACCATCAGGAATGAAACCGCTAGGGGCCCCATATTGCGGGAGATCCCCGCCAAAGTTCACGGAAAGTTGACAGGCAATCTCCCCCGAAATCGGATCAATCAATACCGCAGTTAGGGATTGGGTGGATGCATCAAGACCAAGAAACATGCCCGCAGACTCCCATCCGTAGGATTTTTTCCAAGTCAAATCGCTGACATTACAGACCGGCGCAAAGTCTCTTGGTAAATTTCAACTGACGCTATAAGTGTATGACTTCATCTCCAATCCAAGTGTATACTCACACTTCACTTCCCATGCTTTACCTCCTCCACCCTTTCAGTCACCCTTTCTCAGACACTCTTCTTCAAATCCCGGATACTCCACAATGTTCCCGCTGCGGCCGCACCACTGCCGCGTAGTTTCCGAGCGCCGTCCTTCCGTTGCGATCCAAAACGTTCCCGCGCAGCCACAAATGCCTCGTTCACAAACCCCCGACTGCCAATCACCGCGCCATCCGTGAAATACCGAACCCGGCAACGCAGCATCTTCCCCACCGAAAGCTCTCCTTCCCGTTCTTCCCGCGCTTTTTTCTCCTCAACTTCCTCGGCCGCTTCCTCGGCACTCATCCCCTTGCGGATGCGCTTCATTTTCCCCTGCCCGCCGACCTGCACCCGCGCCTCTAACTTTTCCGCATTCCCCAACTTCCCTGATTTTTCGAACTTCTCGACCGCCCCCGCAAGCAACAGCTTGCGGTATTCGCGCGAAACATCGTTCGCCCAGAGCGAGGCATCCGCGCCGCAGCCCTTGTGCGCCCGCAAGGCCCGCACCAAGCTGGCTCGCGCCTTTTTCCCGTTCCCTCTCGACCCACCGCCGATCGCCTCCCCATAACTGCTCCACCGGTAATCTGCCGGATCTTTGACCATCCCGGCCCGCACCGGATTCAAATCGATATAGGCCGCAATCGTTTTCGCCGCATAGCCATCCTCCACGATCACGCTTTTGAATGCGTCTTCCCAAAGGTTCCCCGTCCGCCCGTGTGTCCGGTTGAACCACTTCGTGAACCGCTGCAT
>CAIYYV010000229.1 GCA_903930425.1 Akkermansiaceae bacterium
CAAGGAGGCAGGCATGAAATACATGGTGCTCGTCGCCAAGCACCACGACGGCTTCGCGGAGTTTGCGACCAAGGTCTCGGATTACAACATCATGAACAGTCCTTATGCCAAGGACATCGTCAAGGCCTATGCCGACGCCTGCCACAAACAGGGCATGAAACTCGGCCTCTATTACTCGACGCGCGATTGGTATCACCCGGATTACCTCGTGGGCGACAACGTGAAATACGACACGTTCTACCGCGCACAGGTCAAGGAGTTGTTAGCCAACTACGGGGCGGTGGATGTGATGTGGTTCGACCACGTCGGCGGCCGCGACTGGGGCAAGTGGAAGTTCGACGAGTTGTTCTCGATGATGTATGAGCTCCAGCCCAAGCTCATCGTCAACAACCGCGCCGCCGCGTTCTGCGGGCCGGACACGCCGCAGGACAAAAAAGCACCCACGCCCGAGCTGGCCAAGATGGTCAAGGGCGACTATGACACCCCCGAGGGTTTCATCGGCAAGATGAACATCGCCAGCGACTGGGAATCCTGCATTCATGTCGGGGGGCAGTGGGCCTATGGCGGCGAGGGCGGCTTCAAGGGGCCGGAGGATTGTATCAAGATGCTGGTGAGTTGCACCACTGGCGGCGGCAATCTGTTGTTGAACTTCGGCCCGCGCCCCGACGGCACGTTCGCCGAGGGCGAGGCCAAGGTCGCCCGCGCCATGGGCGAGTGGCTCAAGAAGTATGGAGCGGCGATCTACGGCACCCGCGGCGGCCCGTATCGCAATGGCACCTGGGGCGGCTCTTGTCACAAGGGCAACAAGCTCTATCTGCTCGTGTATGAGTGGCCGGCCGAAGGCCTCGCCTTCGACCCGCTTCCTAACAAGGTTCTGGCCGCCCGCACGCTGGGCGGCGTGCCCTGCACGTTCAAACAAAGTGCCGGGGAATGGTCGCTTCAGTTGGCCAGGAAGGACATGGACACGCCGGTGACGGTCATCGAGGTGACACTGGATACGGCTCTGGACGCCGGTCGCATCATCGGGGAACTGCGCACGCCGCAAGGCTATCGGGGTGAGTTCGGGGTGATCCTCAGCGCCGATGCCAAGCTGGAGATCAGTTCCAGCCTGGGAGGGGATTGGGATAAGCCGGGGAACCATGCGCGGCTTTTCACCGGCGAAAGACTGGCCGTCGCGTTCCACACACGCGATGAGAAAAACCCGTGGGCCAAGGTGGACCTCGGTGCCGTTAAAACCGTCCATGCCGTGACGATCGAAAACCGCCCTAACGAGCGGCGAACCGAGGGGCTCATCCTGTCCGTCTCAGAGGACGGGCAAACCTGGCAGGAAGTCTGGCGCGCCAAGACCTGGGAGGCCATCTGGACCGTGCCGCTGACCCATCTTGATGCGGGGGCCCAGGTGCCAGGTCGCCAGGTCAGGTTCATCAAGGTGGAAACCATCAATGACAAGCCGCGGGCGCTGTTGCTCCAGCGCATCACGGCTTTCGGACCGAAGTAACGCATACCGCTGAGAGGGCCAAGCCATCAGAAGCAGAACCATGATAACAACGCAGAGACTTTTGTGAGATCATGAACACATCCGGACAGTTTGAAGTTGATCTGTCACGCAACTAAAACAAACGAATTAGAAACAATCACATGAATAAAACGAGACTGATGATAGTGGCGATTATGAGAATACCAATTGTCGGTACAATTCTTTTTCTACTGGGAATATCCGTGATGTACGGTGTCGCATCGGAAATTGATCTTGCCTCTGACTCCGCATGGACGCTGCGCTGTGATGCCGGTCCGGCGCGACCTATCAAGGTGCCGGGCGGTGGGTGGAACTCGGATCAGCAGTCCCCGCGGATTCAGGTAATGAAGGATGTGAGAGACTTCGTGATGTATGATCGCAAGATCACAATCCCTGCGATATATCCGGAACAGGCCGTTAAACTGTGTTTCGGTGCTGTGGCGCATGGCTGCGAGGTGTTCATCGACGGGAAGCAGATAGGAGAACATCACGGCCCCCAAGTTCCATTTGAAATGGAGTTGACGGAACTCGCCACTCCGGGGAAAGAACAGGTTCTTCAGGTGAAGGCATATCACCGCAGGCATTATTTGATGCCCGGTCAGAAGCAGACGGCTGAGGTAGCGGTCGGTTGGGATTTTCCTGAAGGCGGTGATGAACCGACACGCAAAGAAGCCAACGACTGGAGCAACTGGCATGGAAATTCAAAGGTCGGCTATGGCATCGTACGTTCAATCAAGATGAAAATCCTGCCCGCGGTTTATGTTGATGATTACTTCATAAAGACATCTGTAAGCAATA
>CAIYYV010000230.1 GCA_903930425.1 Akkermansiaceae bacterium
CCAGGGTTCCGAATGGTGCGCGATACTGGGTTCGAACCAGTGACCCCCTCCGTGTCAGGGAGGTGCTCTACCACTGAGCTAACCGCGCGTTGTTCTCGTGTCCGGGGGCGCGAGAAGCTAGGCCGGAGCCAAGGCGGCACGCAACCTCTTTTTTAAATGAGCAAAAAAAGAGGCGGGAGATCCGCAGATCTCCCGCCCTTGACAAACCCCGATCCAGAATCCCTCAGTGCCTTGCCATACTGGCGCGACCACCTTGGGCTTCCGGCGAGGTGTTGGGATTACTTCTTGGCAGCTTTCTTGGCAACCTTCTTGACCGCCTTCTTCGCAGCCTTCTTGGCAGGAGCCTTTTTAGCTGGGGCCTTCTTGGCAACGGTCTTCTTCACCGCCTTCTTGGCCGGGGCTTTCTTGGCGCTTTTGGCAACCTTCTTCACCGCCTTTTTCGCCACTTTCTTCACCGCTTTCTTGGCCGCCTTTTTGGCAGGGGCCTTTTTGGCGGGGGCTTTGGGAGCCGCTTTTTTCACTGCCTTTTTAGCCGGGGCTTTCTTGGCAACTTTTTTTACGGCCTTCTTTGCGGGCTTTGCCGCAACCTTCTTCGCTGTTTTTTTTGCAGCCATGGTTTTGTGTCGTTGGAGTTCGCGTTCTATGTTTGTGTTCTCTTCCAGCGTTAATGTGCCAGTGGAGAGGATCGCGAGGAGCGCCTCTGCGAGGCGTCCTCCAAAAGCATTGGTCAGGAAATCCTGCGTCGCGCGCCGCACGATCATTTCCTGAGAATACGAGGCTTCATACACGTGAGCCCGGCCCGCCAACACCCGCTTCACGAGATGCTTGCGCTCCAAACTCTGCATCACCGTGAGCACCGTCGTGTACGCCCGATCTTTTTTATCAGGCAACAAATCAAGTACGGTGGCCACCGTAGATGGCCCCTCGTGCCACAGCACCGACAGTGCTTGAAGCTCAAGGTTGGAGGGTTGCGAAGGTCTCGTCATGCGTCAGCAATCTCGTTGCTGGTGACGAGCTAACTAGTTGTTCGGAGATCCGTCAAGTTAAAATGTGTCGATTTTTAAGAAAAGTTTACGAACGCGAAAAACGAGTTTTTTCGTTTCGATAGAATCCGGAACGCGTGTCGCGAAAAAAAATCGCCGGCCGCACGATGGCAGCCGGCGATGGATGGAATTTGTTTTTTCGATTCAGCGTGGAGGGATGACCATCTTGCGGCCGAGCACGACGATGTCGTTGGTCATTCTGTTAGCTTGTTTGATCGAAGCGGCGGGAATTTTGTATTTCGAGCTGATGCCCGAGAGTGTGTCACCGGCGACGACGGTGTGGATGATGGCCGGGCCGTGAGCGGGAGGAGTGCTGCCATGAGCAGGAGCGGCCGGAACGTGGGTGAGCGCGGGATCAGCGGGTTTTCCAGGGTTTTCCGGGCTGCTTTCCTCATAGGCCGCCGGCGTGTCATAGACCGGATTTGCGGGAGCGGTTGCGGCGGGCGGCGGCGGGTTGGCCGAATCGGATGCGGGCGTGCCGTAAGGATTGGAGGTGTCGTATGGACTGGAATCATGAGAGGCACAGGAGACCAGGGCGACGGCAAGTAACGACGGAGTGAGGATGCGGATGGCAGTCATGAGGTGAGGTTGATGGATGGAATGGGATTTGTGAAGGATGGAACTCGGAGCGCTTGTGTTTGGGAAAAGAAACGTAAGCAGCCGGATGCTTTGTTCAAAGAAGATCGGATCGGAAACGAAAAAACGCCGCGGCGGTTTCCGCAGTGTGACGGGCGAACTCGTCCAACGATTCGCCGCGCAGCGCGGCGAGAAATTCCGCGGTGTCGCGGACAAAGGCCGGTTCGTTGCGCAAGCCGCGGTGAGGTTGCGGCGCGAGATACGGCGCATCGGTCTCCACCATGAACGATCCGGCCGGGCACTCGCGTGCCGTGGCACAGACCCCGCGGGCATTTTTGAAAGTGGCCACGCCGCCGAAGGCGATGAGACCGCCGAGTTCGAGCACACGCTGCGCATTTTCCCATGGCCCGATGAAACAATGGAACACGGCGCGCACCCGCGAGTGAAAGTCGCGGCAAATTTCCAGGGCGTCCTCAAACGATGCGTGCCCGGTGGCATCGCGGGTGTGGATGACCACGTTGAGCCCCGCCGTGCAGGCGAGTTGGAAGTGCTGGCGGAGGAAGTCACGCTGACGATCGCGGAAATCATTTTCGTGCCAGCCCTCGGGGGCGGGGTGATAGAAATCCAGGCCGGTCTCGCCGATGGCGCAAACGCGCGGGTCCCGGGTGAACGGTGCGAGTTGCTCAAGGGCATCATGCGGCGCGTGGTGAACATCGCACGGGTGAATGCCGATGCAGCTGTGCACGCCCGGGTCGTCGGCAAGGGCAAGGTTGGCGGGAA
>CAIYYV010000231.1 GCA_903930425.1 Akkermansiaceae bacterium
CGGTGGACATCGCCTCACTTGGGATTCCTCGCAACGCCCGGACATTCGCCCTTAAAGTGCGTGGAGATTCGATGATTGATGCGCATATTTGTGACGGAGACACGGTCATCCTCCAATTGCGGGAACCCCGAAAGGGCGATGTCGTCGCCGCTCTCATCGATGGTGAAACCACCCTCAAGCACTACCTGATAGAAAAAGGTCACCCTTTCCTCCGCGCCGCAAACGCCGCCTACCCCGACCTGATCCCTGCCCGCGAACTCGTCATTCAAGGCGTGCTCATCGCCTTGCTCCGCCACGCCGCCTGAGCCCACCCGGCTTATGTTTCAACCGAAGGAAGGTCATCCCATTTTTTCCTAGCCACACGCCACAAGACTTACTTATTTCTCATTTCTATCGCAACCCTGCTCCCCTATGAAAATCCCATCCATCATCCTTGGACTTTCGCTCTTAGCGAGTGTCATGACCATCGCCCAAACCCCGGCGTCCCCGTCACCCCCGGCACCCCCGGCACCCCCGGCGTCCGCACCAGCAGCAAGTCAGCCTGCCTATCGAGCGGTGCTTACCGGGCTGACCGAAGAAAATGCCGTGGCGGTAAGAAAGGCCCTGGAAACGATCCCAAACATGAAAAAAATCACAGTGATGCCCAAGGGTAGTTTCGTTCGCATCGACATGAAAAGGGAGAAGCCCAAGCTGTTCCGTAAAGATGTGGAAACCGCTTTGGTGACCGTGAAGGGCGTGACTGTTGACAAGTTTTTCCTGCTGGCGAATCCGGCCCCTTGAATCAATACGTTTACTGCTAGGAAATGGCTTTCGAGGTGAAGGCCTTTGCAAGACCTGATGACCGCAGCCGAGGCCGAGGCTGAGGCTGAGAGAGGTCAAGAAACTGATGGACCGGAAGCGGTCGAGGCTGAGGGTAGAACCCATGGATAATAGCGACATTCGGAGCGTGTGGTCCATGTCCGAATCGCCCATGATAATGTCCGGCACCGGGAATATCAACGTGGATGGCGTTTCCAATGCACGGGTGAGCTTCCTCCAATCCTCTAACAACACCTTTGTCGGCCATGTCAACGTTTCCAGCACCGGCCGGCTGCAGTTGGGTGCGGGAAACGGAGCGGCGGACCTGATTGATGATGGAGCGGTGGTGACAGTGGCCGGCGGAGGTCTTTTCCAGTTAGGCAAAGGCGGCCAGAACGAAACCATCGGGGCCTTGTCGGGATCGGGTTCGGTGCAAGCGGTTTGGGGAAATGCCCTGCTCCGCACCCGCTGCAGAGCGGCGGATTGAGGATTGAGGATTGAGGATTGAGGATTGAGGATTGTGGATTGCATCAACGGGGTTCAATGCGGTCTATGGCAAATTCACGAGGAGGTAGCGGAGGAACATGCGCTCCGGCACGCCGAGGGGAAACTCCATCCGGTCCACGCGCTCGTAGATGTCATTATCCAGCGCAGCGAGTATCACGGTGGAGTTGGAATCGCTCCAGGACAGGAGGTCAGCGGAGAATGAAAGCCGGAGATCCAGCCACGTTGGCAGTAGGCGTTGGTGGGTGTGGACTTCGATGAAAGTGGTTCCGCGAGTGATATTTTGCATGATGCGGTCGGGTGTGGTTGGATCGCAGCCCATGGTGAATTCTAGCAGATCGCTCGCGCCATCGCCGTCGGAATCGCCGTCACCGAAGGGCGCAAGTGATCCGGTTTTCGAGCGTTCGAAGGTATCGGGGATCTTGTCGTCATCGGCGTCGAATTGAGTATGGGTTCCGACGAATTGTGTCGGCGTGAGGGCCGTTGGCGTGATGCGGACGAGATCGATGTCGCCGGTGAAATTGCGGCCGCTGGCGTTGAAGCGGCCGATCCAGAGTGACTGTGAGTTGGCGAGGCTGCCGGTGCTGGTATCGGTGGTTTCACCGGACAACTGGCCGTCGATATAGACCTGAAGTTTTTTCGCGGCGGGCACG
>CAIYYV010000232.1 GCA_903930425.1 Akkermansiaceae bacterium
CCAACTTCAGGGCTGCGGGCTGTCCTTGAGGAAGGACTTGGTGGCCGTGAGGCGGATCGGGAGTTTGGTTTTGATGGATTCGCCTGGCTTGCTGGAAGCGGAGGTGAGGGTGCCTTTGAGTTCGAGCGATTCATCGAGCATGGTGTCGAGGTTCACGGTGATTTGGCCGCTGAGTTCGATGGAGGCGCTGGATTCGCTGCCGTCGGCCTGAAAATCGGCGCCGGTGCTGCGGATCGAGACATCGACGATGGCGAGTTGGCGTTTTTCTCCGCGGCGGATTTGGCGCAGGCTCATGGTGCCGATGGTCTTGGCTTTTGTTAGATCTTTTTCGACGAGTTTTTTGACCCAGATAGGATCGAATTCCCACGAGTCGCCGACGTTGAGTTCTTTTTTGGGGAACCACTCGCGTTGCAGATAGAAAGTGAGTTCTTCGATTTCATTCTGCACGCGGGTGAAGGGGACCGAGCCATCGAGTTCGAATTGCCACTTACCTGCCGGGGATTTGGACATGGCAAACATTTTGTCGGTGAGCGGGCTTGGGTCGTTGGTTTTTTACTCTTTACCGGCGATGACGGTTTTGGTGCTGGTAGTGAGTTTGGGCACGCTGACCATGCCGCGCAACGTGCCGTTTTCGGCGGGAGCGCGGAAGGTCCAGATCAGTTCCCGATCACGCGTGATGGAAAGGGTGCCTTTGCTGGTTTTCCCATCGAGCGTGCGCTCCAGGGTGCCCCCGGTGGTCTCGGAATGGGTCACAAGACGCACGCTCTCACCGGCTTGTTTGCGGATGGGACCAAAGGTGATGCCGGCATGGGCAGGGGAACTCAGGGTGATCACGGCCAGAGCCGCAGTGGCGAGGTGATGACGGGTCATGGTTTTTTTTGGGATTTCTGTTAGGTGCACTGTGGGTCAATGCGAATCCGGGCAGATCAGCTCACGGCCGTCAGCGGTCCGGCGGCTTGGCGTTTGATGAATTCATCGGCCAGCGCGCCGTAGGTCTGGGCGCCCAGGCCGTTGGGGTCGTGTTCGAAGATGGTTTTTCCGTGGCTGGGGGCCTCGCCGATGCGGATGGTGCGCGGGATCATCGTCTGATAGATCTGCTCAGGGAAGAAGCGTGCCACTTCATCGACGACTTGGCGGGAGAGGAGCGTGCGGCCGTCATACATGGTCATGACGATGCCTTCGATGCGGATGTGTGGGTTGGCGTTGGAGGCGCGGATTTGGTCGATGATGTGGACGATTTTGGCGAGGCCTTCGAGGCCAAACCATTCGCACTGGAGGGGGATGAGGATTTCATCGGCAGCGGCCAGAGCGGAGGTCATGAGCACGCCGAGTGAGGGTGGGGTGTCCAGAATGCAGAATTCAAACAGATCGTTGGGTTTGAGGGCTTGGAGAATTTTGCGCAGGCGGGTGAGGTGGTCGTCGCTTCGGGCGAGTTCGATTTCCACGCCGGCGAGGTCCATTTCCGATGGAAGCAGTGAGAGGTTGTCGCGGCCGGTGGGCAGGATTTGCTGGTGGACGGTGCTGTTGCCTAACAGCACGGGATACATGCTGCCGCCATCGGGTTGATCGATGCCCAGGCCGCTGGTGCAGTTGGCCTGGGGATCGAGATCCACTAACAGCACGCGCTGGCCGCGCAGGGCAAGGCCAGCGGCGAGGTTCAAGGCGGTGGTGGTTTTTCCCACGCCTCCCTTTTGATTGGCGACGGCGATGACTTTCATGCGGTATGGTTGGAATACAGAACGGAAGGACTTTCCCGGGATCTCGCCTCGCATGCAATCAAAACCGCCCGGCGGGGCAAAATCAGCGGGCGGGTGGTCCTAACGGTCCATTGTCTCCCATGTCTCCCCGGTGAATTTCGGGGGGATGAGGAAAGCCAGCGAGCCATGGCGGGAGGGCGGGTTGATTTGGAGGCATGCGAGGGCTCCTTTTTTCATTTCCACGCGGCCGCCCGACGCCCCGAGGATCGACTCGATCAAGCCGGACAGATCCGGTTCGTGACCGACGATGGCCACGCGTTTGAAATCGTGGAAGGCGGCGAGTTCATTGAGTGCGAGTTGGGGGTTCATGCCACAGGCGAGCCATCCTTGGAGGATGGGGCCGGGGATGCCGGCGGCCTCGCAGAAGGCATCGGCCGTCTGACGGGCCCGCGCATAGGGACTGGTCAACACGATATCGGGCAGCCACTTCGCGCGCTTCAAGCTGAGTGCGGCACGGCGTGCCTGATCCCGGCCTTTTTCGACGAGCTCGCGTGCCGAGTCACCTGCGGTGTGGAAATCCTCGGCCTTGCCGTGACGCAGGAGTAACAGATCCATTTTGAGAAAATTCTAAATTCTAAATTTTAAATGCTAAACGAAGAGGGTGGATCGTGGATGTCTTATCACCCATCTGCGATCTACGATCTTCTATCTTCTCTTCCGTTTCGAATTTCGTGCTTAGGATTTCGTGCTTGAGATTCACCTCACATGGTCATGCCGCCATCCACGGCGATGACTTGTCCGGTGATATAACGGGCGGCGGGGCTGGCGAGGAAGGCAACCATGGCGGCGATGTCCTGGGTGGCACCGAAGCTGCCGAGAGGGATTTTTGCGAGCACGGCATCCTTGATGGCGGGGGGGAGTTCGCCGGTCATGTCGGTATCGATGAATCCCGGGGCCACGGCGTTGCAGGTGACGGAGCGACCGGCGAGTTCGCGCGCGACGGCCTTGGTGAAGCCGATGAGGCCGGCCTTGCTGGCTGAGTAATTGGTTTGGCCGGGGTTGCCGATGAGGCCGATGACCGAGGCGATATTGATGATGCGCGGGTCCTGGGCTTTCATGAGGACGCGCATGAAGGCTTTGACAGTATTGAAGGCGCCTTTGAGGTTGGTGTCTAACACCGTGTCCCAATCCTCTTCTTTCATGCGCATGAGCAATCCGTCGCGCGTCACGCCCGCATTGTTGACCAGAATGTTGACGGTTCCCAGTTCCTCGCCGATCCGTTTGGCGACTTCCTGCACCGCTTCGTGGTCGGCCACATCGACCGCATAGGCCGTGGCGGTTCCGGGGAAATCCGCGTTGATTGACTCGGCGGCTTGGGCACAGCTCGCCGGGTTGCGGCTCAGCACTGCGACTTTGGCGCCTTGAGCTGCGAGAGTTCGTGCGATTTCCTGACCGATTCCGCGGCCGGCCCCGGTGACGACGGCGATTTTATTGGAGAAGTGTGACATGGGCGCAAGGTGCTGGAGAAGAGACCCGCCTGTCAATCCGGGGATGGTTGGAGATCTAATGAAAAATACCGCACTTTTGCCTTGCCATGGGGCGGGTGGGGCCTAGTTTGCCCGTCCCATGCCAAGAGTCTCTGGAAAAGCAAAGACACGGAAAGCCGTTGCCAAGCGTTTCAAAGTCACGGGTACGGGGAAGATCCTCCGTCGCAAACAAGGAGCACGTCACTTGCTGCAAGGCAAGAACAGCAAGCGCAAGCGCAGGCTTGGGCAGGCCGCTCTGGTTTCCGATGCTGACCTTAGAAACGTCAGGGAGAACCTCCCGTTCCATTGAAATTGAAACACGCAACGTCACACGCCCCCGTCCGCGAATCGGACGGCCTTCACATCGCCTGATCCCGCAAGGGAGACACGAACAGTCGAGACGATGGAAGGAAATGAAAATAACGGTCTGTTCAAACCCACCAACATTAAATGCCACGTGCCACTAATTCACCGGCCAGCCGCAAGCGTCGCAAGCGCGTGCTGCTCCGTGCCAAGGGTTTCCGCGGTTTCCGCTCGAAGCTCTTCCGTTATGCCAAGGACGCAGTCCGCAAGGCGCTCACCTATGAATATCGAGATCGCAAAAAGCGCAAAGGCCAGTTCCGGCGTTTGTGGACCCAGCGCATCAACGCTGCCGTCCGCGCCCAGGACATGACCTACTCGCGCTTCATTGAAGGATTGAAAGCTGCCGGTATCGAAGCCGACCGCAAGATTCTATCGGATATTGCCATCACCGATGCGGTGGCGTTTTCCGCGATCGTGGCCCAGGCCAAGCAGGCGCTCGTCGCCAAAGCCGCCAAGGCCAGCGCCTGAGTCACCCGAAATCCAGTTTCAAACCCCGTCGTCCGGCCATGTCCGGGCGGCGGTTTTTTTTCGGATGGCGCGCAGCGCTTGGACCCAGCCGGATTCTTCGGGGTTGATCTCCTCGCGATCTGTGGGTTTATTGAACGCGCTCGCAGCCCGGTTCGCGCCGCATTGTCATGGCCCGTTGGAATTCCCAAACCACTCACACTGACATCATCGATTTCGGTGATAATTCGGAGTTGCGCCGTGAGCTCAAACTGCGGCGAATCAAAATCGCCGCCTTGCTCGTGGCCGTGCTCGCGGTGTTCGGCTTTGGCACCAGGCCGGCTTACCGGGCGTTTCGTGAGCACCGCATCGAGCAGAACCTCGCCGTGGCCAAGGCTGCCCAAGTTCAGGAGGACTGGAACGAGGCGCGCAACCGGGCCCGCGCGGTTTTGTTAGTCCGGCCGGATCTTGATGCCTATCGGATCTGGACGCGCGCGCTGGGCAAGCTTGGCGCGCCGAGCACCTACATGGCGGTCTCTTCGATTTTCACGCATCGGGGTGCCACCCGAGAGGATCTGCTAGAATCCCTGCAAGTCATGGCGCGGCAAACCCCGCAAGCGCTGGCCTTGAGTGCCTATTTCAGCCTGCCGACGGAATTCCGTAATCAGGCCTCGTTTCGTGCCGCGTTGGTTCCTTTGCTCATTGAGCGCGGCCAGATCGACCTCGCCGAGGCCACCTTGCGCGAGGTGATACGCCCGACCGACGAACCCAGGGTGAGCCTGGAACTGCTGCGCGCGCTCTGCGCCCGGCCCAAACCCCAGCGCATCGCGGAAGCCCGCGGGATTTTCGCCGAATTGATCGCCAGGAAAGCGGACCCCGAGGCCTTGGACGCGCTGCTTTTGTTAGGTGGAGTGCCCGGCGGTCTCGCTCCGGGCGATCCGCTGCCCGATCTGCCGAAGTGGCTCAATGGTCAGTTGAAAGCCACCGCGCAGCATCATCTGTCCGGCATGATCCCGGCGACCATGGGCCGGCCCGAAAATGCAGAGGCGGTCTATCAGGCGGCCATCGCGCGTTTTCTCGCGAGTGATCCGGGCGTGCTGGGCACATGGTTGATTCAGCGGGGCCAGGCCGCGCTGGCCGCAAGCACCCTGGAAACCCCGGCCAAAACCCAAGCCGACGCATGTTTGAGCCGTCTGCACGCGCTGCTCAGTTTGAAGCGGACAGACGAGCTTCTGAGTGCGTTGGGCACGGTTCCGGACTCCTGCGATATGGTGGCCATTGAGTTGGTGCGTGCCCGCCTGGCCATTCAGACTGGCGAAGAGCTGAGCGCGCGGACCGCTTGGACGCGGGCCCTGAACGCTGCGATTTATGATATGAGCCGCAACCGTTTCGTGGATATTGCCCGTGAAGCGCAAGCCCTGGGAGCCAAGGATGCCGCCGAGGACGCCTGGGTGGCTGCCGTGTGCCTGGGTTGGGGTCGCTTGCCGGTCTATAGCGACTTGTTGCCGGTTTTTGCCTCGCTATCCGCCAAGGATCGTTCGGCGGACTTGCTTTCGATGTTTCGCATGCTTCTGCGCTTCGAGCCGCTCAATCCCGAATTGCAGAACAATGCCTATTATTTTGGATTGATCCAAGGA
>CAIYYV010000233.1 GCA_903930425.1 Akkermansiaceae bacterium
CACCCCGCACCGCAGCCCATTCATGCAAAAAAAACGGGCCCCCTCCGGAAAAGGGGACCCGTTAGAATGACGCTCAACCAAACCGCCACTTGCCGAACGCTTATCGTGGCCCGGGCATCCTGCCCGGCGCCCATCTAAACATGAATTTGATTCCACACCCCGCACCGCAGCCCATTCATGCAAAAAAAACGGGCCCCCTCCGGAAAAGGGGACCCGTTAGAATGACGCTCACCGAACCGCCACTTGCCGAACGCTTATCGCGGCACGGGCATCCGGACCTGCGCCCATCTAAACATGAATTGGATCCCGGTCTCAACTCCGCATTACATATATTGTCACAAGTCAGGAAACAGGGGCGCGAGCGGCTGTCAACAAGGATCAAGGCATCAAGGCATCAAGGCATCAGAGAATCAGAGAATCAAGGCATCAGGCTCGCTCTAACATGGGAAGTTTTTCCAGCGCTGCGGCCATTTTTTCCAAGCCGTCGAGGAGGGATTGGCGCGGGCAGCCGAAATTGAAGCGGATGTGATGTGGCCAGCCGAACGCCTCACCATCGGAGAGGAACAAACCGGCATGTTTTTCAAAATAGCGGGCCGGATTCTTCACTGACATCGCGCGCGCGTCGATCCATGCGAGATACGTGGCATCGCCGGGATGCACCGACAAGCCCGGGCATCGGGCGCGAATGAAGTCGACGAGTGTGTCGCGATTTTGTTGGAGATAGGCCATGAGCTCCTTGCGCCAGGGCTCGCCGTGCCGGTAGGCGGCCTCGGCGGCGTAATACGCAAGCGCATTGATTTCGGTGAGTGTGTGGCCGCGGGCGGCGGTGAATTTCCGACGCAATGCCTCGTTAGAAATCACGGCATAGGCATATCCGAGGCCGGCGATATTCCATGTCTTGCTGGGCGAAAGTAAAGTGATCGTACGGTCAGCAAAACGGCTTGGCAGCGACAACCCGGAGATGTGCGGAGTGTCTGCCTCGTCGAAAACGAGATCGCAATGGATTTCATCGGACACTAAGAGCAAATCGTGCACCTCGCAGAATTCCGCGAGTCGCTCGATTTCAGCGCTCGAAAAAACCCTGCCCAAAGGGTTTTGCGGGTTGCAGAGCAGAAACACGCGCGTGGTCGGAGTCACCGCCCGGTCCATCGCCGCCCAGTCAAAGCCCCAGCCTTCGTCGGTGAGAATGTGGTCGACCGTGATCAACGCGGCCTTGCCGTCGTGATGGACACCGAGAAATGGCGGATAGACCGGCGTGCAGGTCATGATCCCCTCGCCCGCCTTGCAAAACGCCCGCCCGGCGATCGAAAGCGCCGGAACCAAGCCGCCCAAATGCACAATGTGTTCGAGTGGCACCGCGACTCCGCGCCGGTCCCGCAGATACGTGAGGATGGCGTCGTTCAGCCCGTCATGCGCCTGGGCGTAGCCAAAAATGCCATGATTCACGCGCCGTAGCAGTGCCTCGAGGATGACGGGTGCCGTGACAAAATCCATGTCCGCCACCCAGAAAGGGTCCAATTCGGGACGGCGGTCATATTTGATGCTGCCGGTGCCCCGACGGTTCGGCGAATGATCAAAATCAATGGACATGGGAATGAGGGGTATCATGGAGAAAATCGAGGATCGGCTCATTTCCAGACCAATCCATCC
>CAIYYV010000234.1 GCA_903930425.1 Akkermansiaceae bacterium
ATCCTGCCCGGAGCCAGTGATGAACCATTCCAGCAATCACACGATGGTATGGTGCGGGAACCGGGTGGGTGGAAAGCTCCCCAAGCTTTGGGATGCAAGCACGTGACACATCGAGCGCCTCGCACTCTATCAGGAGGAACAGGAGGCGGGCAAGATGCCCGCTCCACGTGGCCCGGGCATCCTGCCCGGTGCCCCTATACAAAGGTGACCCCCGCCTTACTTCGCTTGGGCGGCGGATTCTAACAAATCGGCGGCGGGAAGGATCACGTTGGACGGCATGGCACCTTGGCTTTCGCTGTCACCCTTGGCACTGAAGCGATTGATGCCGATGCCGAGAAATTTCCCCTCCTTGTTGAAGACCGGCATGCCAAGTGCGGGCGCACCGATTTTTGCGAAGACGCGCGGTTTGCTGACGATCGAGATGATCTCGTTGGTCATGACGACGGGTTCCCGGTTGAGGTCCTTGCCGAGGCGACCGAGAATGATGACGTCATCGAGCAGGGCCATGGCTGCGGCGTCGGCGGTCTTGACCGGGGTGAGTTTGACGCTGTCCGGTTTTTCAGGGCGGATGAAGGCGAGGTCCAAATCGGGATCCTTGAAGGCCACCTTCGCCGGAACCTCGGTGCCATCCGCTAACAGGATTTTCACCTCCTTGGTGGTGCCCTTGGCCACAAGTTTGATCGGACCCTGCGGGCCGTTCACCGTCCGGCCGTCAATGGTGGATGCGATGTCCATCGTCGAGAGCGGCGCGACGATCAAGCCGTCTGCACCAATGACCGTGCCAAGCAATTCAACCTTGCGCTCTTCTTTTTTCACCGGATTTTCACCCGCGGTGATTTCGATCTCCACCACCGCGCTCAAAAAGAGCACCGAGTCCTTGTGGGCGGAACCCAGGGCGATGGCTTGTGCCTTCAACGCGCCATCGGCGGCCAAAACGAGCGGTGCGGCTAACAGAAACGCGGAGGCTAACAGGGTGGATTTCATGGGATGATGGGGAGTGACGGGTGGGATGTGAATTTACCAAGTGGGCTCGAGTTCGATATAGCGAGAGGAGATGCCGCGGCGCACAAACAGGACGATGGGACTGCGGGCGTTTTTTTCGAGATCGGCAAGCACCGATTTCAGAATTTCCACCGACTCCACTGCGGTGCCGTCCATCGATAGCAGAATGTCGCCCGCTGCAAGCCCGCCGAGCGCGGCCCAACCGGCGGGAGTGATGGCCGTGACCAGCACCCCCTTGAAATCGCCGGGAAGTTTGCGGGCGACCCGGTCTTCCTGGCCGAGATCGCGGGCATTGAACTCGAGGGTTTTGCACTCGTGCGATGCGAGGTCCGCCGTGCCCTCATGTCCGGTTTCTAACGGAACCTTCACCTGCAAATCCTCCTTGCCTCGACGCACTGAAAGCAGCACCTCCGTGCCAATCCGGTATTGACGAATGAGCGTCTCAAACACGTCCGCCTCCTCCGGCCTCGAGGCGGGTATCACGGTGCCATCCAACTTCAATAACAGGTCCCCAATCTGCAAACCCGACTTTCCCGCCAAGGTGCCCGGATGCACCCGCGTGATGCGCACCCCTTTCGACTCCGCAATCCCCAACGCGTCCGACAACTCGGAAGAAATCACCTGCGTATCGATGCCGATCCATGCCTTTTTCGCAATCCCCGGCTTGTCCACCTCGGGTTCCGGCCCGATTCTAACAACTGTTAGGTAGCTGCGGCCGTCATGTTCATAAGAAACGAGCACCGGCACCGGCTCGGTTTTTCCCGAGGTGATTTCCTGGCTCACGGTGACGAGCGCGGCGAGGTCGGGCGTGGGCTTTCCGTCCACCGCAAGAATGAGGTCGCCATCGGCGATCGAAGGTTTGGCTGCTGCGGCCGCGCCGCCGGGCCGCAGACTTTGAACGACGGCCGCCTTGCTGTCGGACCGCAATAACTCCTTGGCCGCAAGATCAGTGAGGTCTCGGGCTGTGATCCCCCATGAAAGCAATTCCTTTTCGCGCGGCTCGGCGGGTTCGCGCTCGATGGTGGTGACTTTCCATGACATCGCCTTGCCGTCCCTCACGCCTTCCAGTGCGATCTCTGATCCCACCGGAGTTTCTAACAACATCCGGTTGACGACCGGGATATCCTCCGGTGCGCGTGACGCGACAATTTCCTGGCCGTTGCAACGCGTCACCCGATCGCCCGCCTTGAGTCCGGCGAGGTCGGCCGGGGCACCGGTGAGGACGCCACCGACGAGAACGCCGGCCTTGGCGTCATCGCTTTTGAGCAGCGGTTGGACGCTCATGCCGATCCAGCTTCGGCGGACTTTGCCGGTCGCAATGAGTTCGTCTGAGATTTTTCGGGCGAGGTTGGACGGGATAGCACCGCCCAGGCTGCCGATGCCGATTTCATTGACGCCGATGATTTCGCCGTTGAGGTTGACTAAGGGGCCGCCAGAGTTGCCGGGAAAGATCACGGCGTCATGGCCGATCCAGCGGACGAGTTCGCCCACCGACTCGCCGTCGAGGCGCATGGCACCACCGGGCGCGATCATTTCGGTGTTGGCGACAATGCCTTGGGTGACGGACTGTGACACCCCGGCCGGGCTGCCCATGGCAAGCACCACATCACCGACTTGCAGGCTCGAACTGTCGCCAAATTTTGCCACTGGCAGGGGCACCTTGGGATCGCGCAGGTCTTTTTGATCGATCTTGAGAACGGCGAGGTCTGCGAGCGCATCGGTGCCAACCAAGGTGGCGCGCAATTCCTGGCGGTCGGCCAAGCGCACCGTGATGCGAGTCGCGCGGCCGGCGACATGGTGGTTGGTCAATATGTAGCCATCGGGCGAAATGATCGTGCCGGATCCGCTGGCGCGGCCTTTTTGCATGCGACCCGCGCCACCGCCCTCAAAAACCACATGGATTCTAACAAGTGATGGATAGACCGCCTGGACTGCCGCCTCAATCTTCGGATCGACACTGGCGGACGCGTTGGGCAGGCACAAAGCGGCCGCGAGGGCGATGGTGGGCAGGGTGTTGGGGAACAAGTTCATGACAAAGAAAACCGCAGTGAGGCGGCTGCTGCAATACCGAAGCCACCGCAGCTTATTGTCTTGCGATTGATGCCTCGGGCGCCCGGCGGGTCTTCGCGGGCCCGGTTTGCGGATGCGGTCTTTACTCGGAGAGGGAATCGGGCGACCGTTTCAGACACGCATGGAAATCGCGAGTGATGCCTTCATCCGTTATCTGGCGACCGAGCGCGGGCTCTCGCCGGCCTATCAGCTTTCGGTGCGCCAGTCGCTCGACGCGCTTGCCGCATGGCTCACGGGCCGCCACCTGCCATTGGTCGAGGTCGGCACTGAGGACTTGTCCGCCTTTCTCACCGACCGGAAGCGAGACGGATTGAGTGCGGCCTCGCTGCGAATCGCCACGGTGCATCTCAAGGTGTTTTTCCGGTGGCTGGCCCGTCACGGCGCATTGGAAATGGATCCCGCCGAACCGCTCATGGCCGCGACACCGGATCCGGCACTTCCAGAAACCCTGCACGCTAAGGAAATCGAGAAGTTGTTAGAATCGATCGACACAGCCTCAACCCTCGGTTGGCGGGATCGCGCCATTCTCGAGTTGTTCTACTCGTCAGGGCTCCGTCTTTCCGAGTTGTGCTCACTGCGTCTCGAAATGCTGGATCTGGATGACGGGTTTTTGCGCATCACCGGCAAAGGCAACAAAACCCGGATCGTCCGCGTCGGGACTGCGGCGCGCGAAACGATCGCCGACTACCTCGCCAACCAACGCCCCGCACTGGTCACACGCCGGACCTCATCCCATCTGTTTCTCAGCATCCGCGGCACGCCGCTCTCACCCGACCGCGTCCGCCAAATCGTCAAACACCGCGCGAAATTTGCCGGCATCGAGCAAAACGTCTATCCGCACTTGCTGCGTCATTCGTTCGCCACCCATCTGCTTGAGAGAGGCGCGGACTTGCGCGTCATCCAAGAATTGTTAGGTCACGCGGACATCTCGACTACCCAGATTTACACCCATGTCGACCGCCAACACCTCAAGTCCATCCACAAGCGGTTTCATCCGCGCGGGTGATGCCTGCCTCCGGGGGCGGCTGTGATTTCTGTGAGGCTGTGACGACCGGTTAGGGAGCCGCCGTATTGTCCTGCGGCGGCGCGGTGGATGCGGGATTCGATTGGCCGCGCCAGAACTCCAGACGTTCCTTGATGCGTTTTTCGAGTCCCTGGGTTCCCGGTTGATAGTAAACTCTGCCTTCCGGCAGATACGCCTGTGGCACGTAGGCACCCTCGAAGTCGTGCGCATAGAGATACTGCAGTGCCTGGTCGGTTTCTCCGGAGGCCGCGGCGAGTTGTTTGCGCGTGGGGGTGCGCAGGTGCGGCGGCACGGCGAGTGTCCGGCCATTGGCCACATCGTCCATCGCCCGGCCTAGCGCGGCATAGGCAGTGTTCGATTTGGGCGCGCTTGCCAAATAGACGGTGGCATGGGCTAACGGAATTCTTCCTTCCGGCATGCCGAGGAACTCGAGTGCATGGTGCGCATCCAGGGCCACCCTGAGCGCGCCCGAGTCCGCCAGGCCGATGTCTTCGGAGGCGGAAATGATCAAGCGGCGGGAAATGAAGCGCGGGTCTTCGCCGGCATGCAGCATCTTTGCCAACCAATACAATGCGGCATCCGGATCGGACCCGCGGACCGATTTAATGAAGGCCGACGCCGTGTCGTAATGCGCGTCGCCGTCGGCGTCATACACCACCGCCTTCCGTTGAATCGACTCCTCCGCAATCGCAAGTGTCAGTCGCAGCACGCCGTCGTCATCCGCAGGGGTCGTCAAGGTGGCCAACTCAACTGCGGTGAGTGCCTTGCGCACGTCCCCGTCTGACTTCTCCGCAAGGTGCCGCAACGCCGCGGGATCCGCCTCGATTTTCATCCGGCCAAAACCCCGTTCGACGTCCGTTAGCGCGTTTTCTAACACCCGAACCACATCGTCCACCGGCACCGGCTCGAGTTGAAAAATCTGGGACCGCGAAACGAGCGGTGAATTCACATGGAAATACGGATTGTAGGTCGTCGCCCCGATGAACCGAACGATGCCGCGTTCGATATGCGGCAGCAGCACGTCTTGCTGCGCCTTGTTGAAACGGTGAATTTCATCAATAAACAAGATCGTGGTCTCGCCGCGCAGCTCGCGCCAAGTGCGCGCCTGGTCGATTTTGGCGCGGGTTTCCGCCACGTTCGATTCCACACCATTGAGCGATTCAAAGCGCGACCCGGTGGTGCGCGCGATTACGCTGGCCAACGTGGTTTTTCCGGTGCCCGGCGGGCCGTAGAAAATCAACGAGGTGAAACAATCCGACTCAATCGCCCGCCGCAGCAGTTTGCCTGGCGCGAGAATGTGGGCCTGACCGGCAACCTCGTCGAGCGTGCGCGGCCTCATGCGCGCCGCAAGAGGCTCGTGGGGTATGGGCTTGTCGCACATAGCCGCGGGAGTAGTGAAAAGGTCGCTCACAACAGTCGACACAAATCATCGCCTCTCACCGGGTGTCATGCCAGCCCAATCAACGCAAACAGCAGAGATGCGGGCGAGACGCCCCGCTCTCCTTGAGGCGGCCATGCATCTGCTAGACCCTGGCGCATTCAGAATTTCACTGGGATCAGAGACTTTTGACGATCCACCTCAAACCCGCATTCCTTGAACCAAGGGAACAAATCGCGTTTCATGGCGATGCTCAGCACGGCCACTGTTGCATTGACATCGTAGCGGGAAATCACCCCGGGCTTTGCCAGTTGTCGTTTGGCCTGGAAATAGTGAGCAAGAATATTCGGGTCCTGCTTGCGGAGTTGCTCGAAAATCCAAAAGGTTTTTCCCCAATGCATGTCGTTGACATTGCCGCCTGCCAATGCGGGTGCCCCGGTGACGCTTTTTCCGTCAATGTCGTAAAGTTTCATGCTGGGATCGATGCGGGAGGCGCGCTCGATCGTGCTCTGGATGCGACGCATTGCTTCGTCTTTAAAACCCATATCTCCCATGACCAGGTCACCGACATAAGTGGCAATCGGTTCATTCCAAATTTCCGGGAAAGGCAAGACCCAGGAATGGGTGGATTCATGGGTGATGAACTCGATCAT
>CAIYYV010000235.1 GCA_903930425.1 Akkermansiaceae bacterium
AGCGTCAATCGCCTACGGGACCTACACGCAACTGATCGCCGCCGCATCCGATCTGGATGGCATTCATAAGGTCGGATTCTATCAAGATGGCATACTCTTAGGTGAGATCAGATATCCTCCGTATGCATATTTCTTACGGGACATTGATCTTGGACCGCACACCTGCATGGCGCGCGTGACCGACGTGTTTGGCACGACCACCGACTCCGCGCCGGTCACATATACCGTCCTCGTTGATACCGATCGTGACGGCCTTCCTGACTCATGGGAATTGGCTAACGGCCTCAACCCTCTCACTCCTGACGCCGATAATGATCCCGACCGAGACGGTTTCTCCAACCTCGAGGAATATCAAAACTCCACCAACCCTCAGGTGGCCGATCTGACCACTGATGTCGATGGCGACGGGATGTGGGACCGATGGGAACTCAAACACGCGCTCGACCCGACCCGAGATGATGGAGGCCTCGACTCCGATGAGGATTCTTTCAGCAACCTCAGGGAATTTCAATTGGGGACGGATCCTAACAACTTTGACACTGATGGCGACCGGCTTCCCGATGGCTGGGAGGTGAACTATCAATTGGATCCTCTCAGCACTGCAGGAATCGATGGAGATGCCGGTGACCCAGATGAGGATGGTGTCACTAACTTCATCGAATGGCAGTATGGCTCGAATCCACGAGTTCCAGATACCGATGGTGACTCCATCAAAGATGGCGACGAGATCACCCAGTCATCCAACCCTAACGACTCCCGTGACGGCGGCATTGCTCCACCCATCAACGAAATAATACCTGTGCCATTCTGCGTTGGCGACCCGAGTGGCAGCGAGTCGGAAACTTGGAGAATGCAAATCACCGGCTACGGGCCCGATGATTTCAGAACCCTCAACGTCAGGAGTCCCGCCGGTGGCCAAATGGGTGAAATGATCGTGCAACTGCGACAAAACAACCGCTACGAGATCGTCCTCTTCCACCTGCAAACGAACTCCAGTCAAACCCAGGGAGGCAGCCAACCCGATTACGATTGGCAGGCCCAAGTCGACGGTCAACCGAACACACCCGTGCTGGAAGCCGCCACAGATGAAACCGTGGAAAACGGCTATTTCATCATCAAAAACCACTGGCTCGTGCAAAATGTCGATGGCTTGCTTGGGACCGTGGATCAATCGTTTGACTCGACCAACTTTACTTCCGGGAAAAAAGCCGTGCTCCTGCCGATCCGCATCGCGGTCGACGCCAATCGCGACGGACAAATCTCATTCACGCCTCAAGACAAAACCACAGAAGACAGCCCGTTCCGCTTCTGGATCAATGATGATCAGGATGATGTGGATTATGATGAGCCGATACTGGTCACCTCGCCAGATCTATATGACAGCACCATCCGAACCAAGCGCGACCTCGAGGATTTTTGCAGATTGAGTGTCAACATCGATCTCGACAATCAGATACTGAAAAATGGTGAAGTGAAAATCGGCCTGAAATTCAAGTATCAATCAGACAGTTACCCGACCATCCAAATTTTTGAGAATCAATCCCACGACGGAAACCTCGATTACCTAACAGATGATTCTGCCGCATTCGCGCAGACTTTGCAGCAGTCAATGGGTGTAACGACCGGGGCAACACTTGTCATTTCCACCGCGTATTGGTTGCTTCATGAGGGATCCACAGCCCATTTGATTTTTGAGGGGACGGTGGTCGGGAAAGCTGAACTCGTAGTCGTGGTGCTGAATCGATCTGGATACGAAATTGGAGAAAGCATGGGCACATGGATGCATCTTCTCAATGTGAAGGAAATGTATCAACGCGCCAGGATCGTCAACTAAGCCGAAGAAATTCCTGACCCGTGGGACGACGCATCGCCCGCGTCCCAAACATGGAATTGGGATCCCTTCGGCTATCCCTACGTGGAAGACCCCGCGGCTGCCGCCATCACCGCCATTTTTGTCCACGGGTGGAGGCTGAAATACTATGATTGCCTGAATTGGGCGGACACCACCTACAAGCGTCTGTGGCATCAAGGGTTCAAGGGGAAATTTTATGCGTTTCGTTGGCCGACCTTCAGTGGAGACAACAATGGCCTGCCCTATGGATATGACGAATGGATTGAAACCGCGGAGTTCCCGAACGACACTCATTTTCCTCCCGGTGGCGCCACCTACAACCGCAGCGAATACCGCGCCTGGCTCTCCGGCCCCACCCTCGCCCATTTCGTCAACCAGTTGCCTAATCCACTGCGCCGAAATCTGATCGCGCACAGCATGGGAAACGTGATTGCGGGCGCGGCGCTGCGCTCTGGAATGGAAGTAAAAAACTATGCGATGTGCAATGCGGCGATGTCGGCGATGGCCTATGATCCTGCAGCGCTGCATCCGGATTGCGCCGCCTACGAAACACCGGACACCGATCCGGATCCAGCGATACGGGATGGCTACGGGCTCACAAACAAATTCAATCTGCCCATCTCGACAGTCATATTCAACTTCGGGCTGCCGAATGACCAGAGTTTGGGATCCTGGAGCGCGAACAATGCCTACTTCAAACCGGAGCATCTGAGGAATTATTATTACGACGACTACCCGATGCCCATGACGACATTCCGGTTGTTCCACAACCCGTTCAAAAACAATTTCCGGGAAGTGACGGCGCTGCCGGAGGCGATGGCTTATGTTACTCAATCGAGATCACGGGCTGCCGGCGCGGAAATGGGCACGGGCGGCTGCATCGCAGAGAAAAATCGGGTGGACATGTCGGACTGGTTCGATAAAATCCACAGTGCGCAGTGGCGCTGGAACTATCTGTCGACCCGCTTGTTCTGGGAAAAATTGACAGCACAACTCAAGCTCAATCAAGCCACGCCATGAAGAACCGCCGCCTCGCAGTCATTGGGATCCTTCTTCTCCTGGGCATGATCTTCTGGGTGGATCGGGCGCGGAGATCCCCGAGTAACCGTCCGCCCGGCGGGATGCCCGCAGCCTCCTCTAACGGCGGCGCGGATCCCTCGCCCGCACCAAGCCATGCGAGCATCAAAAGCGGCAACCCCGTCCTCAATTTCATCGCCGCCTATCAGACACCCATCGAGTTTTACGGCAAGGTGGTGGACCAGCACGGCACCCCGGTGGCCGGTGCCTCCGTCAAAATACTCCCCTTTGACAATGCCTTCGGAAATTCTGACACCCAAATGCTGTTAGAGAGCGACTCGGGCGGTTTATTTTCCGTCAAAGGCCTCAAGGGACTCGCCATGGGCGTGCAGGTGAAAAAAAACGGCTACATGACCTTGCCGGATTTGGGATTCAAGAGGCCGGCCTCGGCGCACCGGATTGAATACGGGCTGGACGGCACCCGGGGGGCCCGGTTCAAAGATCCTAACAATCCCACCCTTTTCACGCTGCACCGCATCGGCCCGCTCGAACCCATGGTCTATGTCGCGGAAAAACAATGGCGCCTCCCGGACGACGGCTCCCCACGACGCATCGCTCTGGACTCCAAAAATGGCACCGGCAGCCACCCCATCGAGTTTCGCTTCTCCAGCGATTGGGGAAGCTTGCCAAATGAAAACGCGAGCAATTCGAAGCTATTTAACTGGAAATTGGACGCGCGCATTCCGGGAGGTGGCTTCTGCGTGAACCCCAGCGAGTATGCATTTGAAGCACCTGAATCGGGCTATCAGGAGACGATTTCCATTGAGTATTCCGCCAGCTTGCCTCGGGAAAAGTGGAAAACAATGGGCTTTGGCCGATACTTTGTGAAATTCGCGGATGGCACTTATGCCCGCATCCGCTTCAGCGTCATGGGAGCCTCATGTGCCGATGACAACCCGCTCCTCATGACTTCGTGGATGAATCTGAAACCGGGATCCCGAAATTTATCCTCCGACAAATGGGATCCCACCATCGTGTCCCACTGACACACAACGCAAGCCTCGCCACGTGTCCTGAGTTTCTGGTTTGCGGCGGCGGATTTTCAGTCATCCTCGCTTTGTGGATTCCATCACACATGCGGTCTTGGGCGCGACTCTCGCGGAAATGATGCTCGGCAAACGCCTCGGCAACCGCGCCTTGGCCTGGGGGGCACTGTTCGGAATCCTGCCCGATCTCGATGCCTTCCTCCTCCCTTTTCTTCACACCGCGAACCAACTGCGGTGGCATCGCGGCCCAAGCCACTCGCTGTTGGTCATGATCGCCGCATCCTTCCTCCTCGCCCCACAACTCGCCAAACTTTGGAAACGCGACAAAATCCGCAAACCCCTCGCGGGAGCCTTTGTTTTTACCCTCTGGGGATCCCATCTGCTGATCGATGCCGCCACTGTCTATGGCACTTCGTTGCTGTGGCCGTTCTCCCCAAACCGGGTCAGCTTCAACCACCTGTTCATTGTCGATTTTTTCTTCACGATGCCGATGCTCGTGACACTCGTTTGGCTCGCCTTTCTCCGGACGAAAAAACAAGCACCCAAAAGACGCCGACTGAATGCCTGGGGCCTCGGTCTCGCCACCAGCTACGCCCTGCTCAGCATCGCCATGAAGTGCGTGGCCTCACGCGGTTTTGAGGCAGATCTCGCACGGCGCGCAGTGACATACCAGCGCCGCATGGAGGCTCCCACCCCATCGAACATTCTGTTATGGCGCGCCGTCGTGGAGCGCAGCGATTCGTTCTGGGTCGGCTACCGATCCGTGTTTGAATCCCGCACCTCCCCCGTCCGCTGGACGGTCTATCCGAAAGACCTCCAAACCCTCGCCTCCGTCATTCACCTGCCCGAAATCCAAACACTCCAGTGGTTCACTAACAGATGGTGGATCGCCCGCCCCCACGCCAAGGGTGCCTGGATCGGCGACCTCCGCTTCGATGAAACGAAATCCTGGGGTGAAAAAAAAGGCGTCGTCGATAACCGCCTGGCCTTCTCCTGGAACATCAGCGAAACCCCGCAGCACGACCGGTTGCAAACACTCGCTCACGTGCGGAAAAATACTGCCGAAACGCTCGGACGCATCACTGCCCGCATCTTCGGAAATCACGAAGCATGGGAAGCGAACCCGCGACTCGCCGGCGTGACCGGAAGCCTCCCGGAGTTTCTCGCAGTAGAGGAATAACCGCTCAGAGGGGCGGCAGACTGGCGGCCGCAACCGCTTGGCCGTGGCGCTTGGTCTTCTCATCAGGAACCACAAGCTTGATTTGAAGTTCTGGAAACTCCTTGGAAAGCACTGTTTCCGCCTCGTTGATGATCATGGCTCCTCCTTCTCCCGATGTGGCCCGACCGAGAATCAGAAGATTCGAGATATCATAATAATCAGCGTAATGCGCAATCGCATATCCAAAATAACACCCAATCGTTTCATAAATGGAAGCCGCCCTCGAATCCTCGGCCGCCATCGCTTTCTGCACCTCCACCAACTGCTCGGGAAATGGCATGTCACCGAAATCAAACCCGGCAGCAGGAGCCAAGCGCGCCACCGCCTGCTGTGAAAAATAAAGCGCGCCACATCCGTGGTCGCCCGACCATTCATCCACCGGCGCATCCGCAGGATCCCGGAAATCCACCGGCGCAAATGCCAACTCGTTAAGCCACGGCTTGATGTGACCCTCCGCATCCACATAACCGGCAGCCTGCGAAGTGCCCATGGCAACACCTAACACCTGGTTGGCATTGAGACCCATGGAACCGGCAAGCGCAGTGACCTCGCCATCATTGACAACCTCAAAGGGAATGTGATTCCAACGCTCCTTGAGGGTGAAAAACACGCGGCGAATGTGCGTTTCAAAATCCTCGGGACTCACGCCACGAAAGAGCGAGGCGGCCCGCACCTCATTGTTCACATAAACCCCCGCCGAACTGCCACCAATCGCATCCACCCGCGGCAAATGCGCCGCAGCTCGTTTCAAAGAATCATGAATGCCTTCAAGGTGATAGTTCGGGTCGCTTTGAAAATACGGATCCCAAACCACTTCCTCCGAAAACACAACCTCCCCATCGATGAGCGCGGCACATTTGCGATCCGACCCCCCCAAATCAAACCCAATACGACAACCGTCAAGATTGCGGCCCAGAGTCATCACCGTGTCCTTGGCAACCGGCAACGCACCGACGTCCACCGCTTCCACACGAATCGACTCGCCAAATATCCGAGTGCCTATGAACCCCCAATCAAACGCTCGCGCTCCGGTTTTCGAGTAAATGGCAGCCAAGGAAGCGGCCAATTCAGGAGCTCCGGCAATGAACAAACGACTGCCCCCCTTCTGCCAAAGCAGAAATTTCACATGGCGCTCAATGTAACGCAAGGTCAACACGTCATTCGCCGCACTCGATGATAAAATACTCCCGGACCAACGAAACGTGGTGCCATCCGGACGACTGAGCGCCAACTCTAACGGGCGGGCACCGGGATCCGCTTTCACCTTGGCGCGATAGGCGCGATTCCAAAGCACTGCGGGAATAAAACCGGGATCAAGAACCGGTTGAAAAGCGGGTTTGATGGCGAGAATCATAACAAACAAATACAGGGATGGGCGGCGAACTTGCAGAGAATCCCCCCCAGCGTCGAAGAAAATCGTGTGGGCTGCACAAAAAAAGCGCTAATTTGCGGCATCCCGAGATCGGAACGGCCACCCCAAGCATCCGACATGACTCTACTCCCCTCGCTGACCGAAATCGCCCTTGTGAGAATCAGGAAACAAGGTTGATTCCCAACTCCGCCAACCTTAAGAAGAAAAACGCCCGCACGACCGAAAAAATGACTTTACATACCGGAGGGGATCGCTAGTTTCCGCGCCCCGGCTAGCACCCTCGCCGGTTCATTTCTCACCCTTTGCCGTCATGAAAGTTCTTTCTTCCCTCGCCTCCGCCAAACGCCGTCACGCGGATTGCCAAGTCGTGAAACGCAAAGGAACCGTTTACGTGATCTGCAAGTCGAATCCGAAATTCAAGGCACGCCAAGGCGCAACCGTCGGCACCCGCCTCTCCAAAAAAGGCCTCTGAAGCCGGCAGAGATCTCCATCAAGGACCGCTGGGTCATCGAGGGCCGCGGCCGCGAAACCTCCCGCGTGATCCCACTGCCAAATGACGGATGAAATCCATCCGATAAACATTGGCAGGCCAACCCGAAGCAAGATACTCCTCGGATTCACCGATGTCCCGTCACGATTTCCAGATCCCGGTCACATTCCATCACCGAGTCGTATTCACACGAAACGCGTTTCACCCGGAAAACCGCGCTCTCGCCACCCTCCTCCACGAAGGCGGCGGGCGGCGAGCTCTCGTCGTGCTCGAAGAAGCTGTCGCCACCGCTTGGCCCAACCTCACCACCGAAATCACGGACTACTTTACCCGCATCCCCATCGCCTGCCCCGTCATCCAAATCATGCCCGGCGGGGAACCCATCAAAACGGACGACCGATCCGTCCGCGATGTCTGGAAATCCATCGATGCCGCCCATCTCGACCGACATTCCTACGTGCTCGCCATCGGCGGCGGCGCGTTTCTCGATGCCATCGGCTATGCCGCCGCCACCGCCCATCGCGGGCTGCGCTTGATCCGGTTCCCCACCACCACCCTGGCCCAAGACGATAGCGGCGTGGGCGTGAAGTGCTCCATCAATGCCTTCAATAAAAAAAACTGGATCGGGACTTTTGCGGTGCCTTTTGCGGTCATCAATGATTTCAGCTTCCTTCACACCCAGAACGAAAAAACCCGCCGCGCCGGCTTGATCGAAGCCGTCAAAGTCGCCCTCGTAAAAGACCGAACGTTCTTCGAGTGGATCGAAACCCACCTCGACGCACTCGCCGCCTTGGATCCATCCACCCTCGAAACTTGCGTCGAAAAATCAGCACTCCTCCATGTCCACCACATCGCGGAAGGCGGGGACCCGTTCGAATCCGGCTCAAGCCGCCCGCTCGATTTCGGACACTGGGCAGCCCACAAACTCGAGGCGCTCTCGTCCTATCAACTATCCCACGCGCGGGCTGTGGCCATCGGCATCGCGTTAGACACTCTCTATTCCACACGCTCCGGCATGGCCGACGCCTCCGTGACACAACGCGTGTTCAAAATCCTCTCCACTTTGCAACTCGATATCTATCACCCAGCGCTCGACTGCCGCGACCCATCCGGACGGCGGTGCGTCATCGACGGGCTCAATGAATTCCGCGAGCACCTCGGCGGCGATCTCACCGTGCTCATGTTGCGCGATATCGGCCTGTGCACCGAAATCCACCATCTCGATCAATCGCTGCTCGACACCTGCATCGACGAACTCCACAGCCTCTCGCAGTCTGGAACTTGACGCCCTCAATACCCACGGAGACCGCAATTCACGCTTGCCTTCAGGGAAAAATTGATCCAATGAGAGTCATGCATCACCGACTCCTTCTCCCATTCCTGTTGTTGTCTGCGCTCACCGGATCCATGCACGCAGCCGTTTCCCTCCCTTCTGATAATTCCGCAGCCCTCCCCGCTGAAGCCGCCGGGCCCGCCAAAGCCGCCATGGAAGCCTTCCAAGCCGGCCGCCACGCCAAAGCCGTTGAACTCGCTAAACCCCTCGCCGATCAAGGCAACGCGGAAGCTCTCTATCTGTTAGGTTTCGCCCATGAATCCGGCCAAGGCGCAGAGGCTTCCAAAGAAAAAGCCCTCGATTTCTATCGCAAAGCCGCCGCCGGAAAACACAAAGACGCCGTCTATCGCCTGTCGTTTATCCTCCTCGCTTCCACCAAAGAAGAAGAACGCGACCAAGCCCGCCAAGCCCTCGAAACCGCCGCCAAGGATGATCCAGCCGTCGCCGCCCGTATCCTCGGTGAGGCCTACCTCCGCGGCCTTCTCACCCCCGCCCCAGATCCCGATAAAGCCGTCTTCTGGTGGAAAACCGCCGCCGATGCCGGCGATGTCCTCTCCGTCCTCCTCGTCGCCCGCTTTTATGAAGGGCAATTCGGCTTCCCCGAATTAAAAAATCCCAAGGAGGCCCTCGCCAATTATTTGAAAGCCGCCAACTCCGGCAATGCCGGTGCCATGGCCGCCCTCGGATCCCGCCTCCTCAGCGGTGATGAAAAAAATCGCGACGAAAAAAAAGGCCGCGAGTGGCTCAAAAAAGCGATTGCCGCTAAGGAGTATGCCGCTTACCTCGCCCTCGGCGATTACGAGGAAAATGTCAAAAAAGACCTGAAAACCGCCCTCGCCGAATACGAACGCGGCAAAGACGCCGGCCAAGTCGATTGCATGCTCCGCACCGCAGATTTCTACCTTGAGGGCAAAGGCGTCGATAAAGACAGTGAACGCGGTAACTCCCTGCTCCGCAAAGCCGCCGATGCCGGCAACCCCGTCGCCAATTTCCGCGTCGCCGCCCAATTGCTCGCCGGCGAAAAACCCGAAAAAGCCAACCTGCTCACCGGCTACGCCCACCTGCTCGCCGCCTCCAATGGCAACCTCACCGAAGCTCAAAATGAACTCGGTCTCCTCTACCTCTCCGGAAAACTCGGTATCGCAGACGCTCCCGCAGGCATCGCCTGGCTCACCCGCGCCGCCCAAGGCGGCAATGCCCAAGCCCAAAATAACCTCGCCACCCTCTACGAACGCGGCGTCGGCGGCGTGCCCAAAAATATGGAAAACGCTGGCCAACTCTATACCCTCGCCGCCAACCAAGGACACGCCGCCGCCACTCTCGCCCTCGCCCGCATCCT
>CAIYYV010000236.1 GCA_903930425.1 Akkermansiaceae bacterium
AGGCCTACGGCGGTGCCTACCTCGCCATGTGCCCCACCGACTTGGGCGCGGACTTTGTTTTCGCTTGGCCTACCGCAGAAATCGCCGTCATGGGTGCGCAAGGTGCCATGAAGGTCCTGTATAAAAAAGAACTTCAGGAAGCCAAGGATCCTGACGCGCTCGAACAGGAACTGCGCGCCGCCTACACGGAAAAATTTGCATCTCCCTATCAGGCAGCCAGCAACGGCATGATCACCGATGTCATCGACCCTGCAGTTTCCCGCAGCACCCTCGCCCTCGCCTTCCGCGGCATCATCGGTAAAAAAGAATCCCGCCCACCCAAAAAACACGGCAACATCCCGCTTTGATGACCCCCATGAACCTGCTTCCATTCCTCGCTTTGTTAGAGCACGCCGGCGACTCAATCTTTGATGAGATGCTCCGCCTCGTCGGCATCGCCGCGATCGTGATCGCGTTTTTCAAAGGCATCAAAGCCCTGGTCCACAAACCCGCTGCGGCCCCAGCACCCGCAGCCATCGCACCACTCGCGCAGCGCCTGAAGCCCGCCGTCACACCCAACTCCGAGACCATCCCCCCGGAAATCCTCGCCGTCATCGCGGCAGCAGTCGCCACCGTTTGCGGGTCGTCCCGCCGCGTCGTTGCGATCCGAAGCCAAAATCCCTACTGGGAAATGGCCGGCCGCCAATCCGTTCTCACCTCACACCGAATCCGCTAACCTCACGCAACCATGGAACACCTTCGCATCACCGTAGCCGGCACTGTTTACGACGTCACTGTTGAAAAAACCGACGCCAATGAATCCGATATTGCCGCCGCTCCAGTCCGCGCGGCCGCACCGGCCGCCGCTGTTAGACTCGCCCCAACCCCCAAAGCCCCAGCCGCCGCTCCGGGAGACGCCACCAGCCCGCTGGCCGGCATCGTCCAAGCCATCGAACGCGAGATCGGTTCCACGGTCAACCAAGGCGATCTGGTCATCACCCTTGAGGCCATGAAAATGTATACGGCCATCAATGCCCCCTCCGCAGGCACCATCACCGCCATCCATGTCAAAGTCGGCGACGCCGTCGAAGAAGGACAGGCCCTCTATACCATCGGCTGACCCCACACGATTTTTTCTTTGTTTCCCATTTCCATTTCCCATCCCACCCCCTCAGACTCCGCCTGCCCTCTTTCATGAAGCGATTTTTTCCCATCCTCAGTGCTGACGAAGCCGCCGCCTTGGTCCAGCACGACGAGGTCATCGGCTTCAGCGGCTTCACTCCTGCCGGTGCCGCCAAAGTCATTCCCACCGCCATCGCCCGCAAGGCCCGCGCCGAACACGAGGCCGGAAACCCCTTCAAGGTCGGCGTCATCACCGGCGCCTCCACCGGTCCCTCGCTCGATGGAGAACTCGCCAAGGCGGACGCCATCAAATTCCGCACCCCCTATCAGTCTGACAAGGATCTGCGCGCCAGCATCAATGCCGGCAAAACGCATTTCTTCGACATGCACCTTTCCCTCTTGCCGCAATACGTGCGCTACGGGTTTCTCGGCCCGGTCGACTGGGCGATCGTTGAGGCCGCGGATGTTTCCTTCGATGGCAAAATCCTCCTCACCACCAGCGTCGGTGCCTCCCCTACCTTCCTCTCCCAGGCAAAAAAAATCCTCGTCGAAATCAACGCCCGCCACCCCAAGGAACTCCTCGGATTCCACGATATCTACGAACCCCAATCGCCTCCCTTCCGCCGTCCCATCCCCATCTGCAACGCCGAGGACCGCATCGGAACTCAACGTGTCTGGGTCGACCCTAAAAAAATTGTTGGCATCGTTGAATCTAACAGACCGGACGAGGTCAAGGATTTCACCCCCGTCACGGACGTCACCACCCGGATCGGTCAACACGTCGCGGAATTCCTCGCCGCGGAATTGCGCAGCGGGCATATCCCCAAAGGTTTTCTGCCCATCCAATCGGGTGTCGGCAATGTGGCCAACGCGGTGCTCGGTGCCATGGGCGAACACCCGGAAATCCCGCGCTTCCAAATGTATACCGAAGTGATCCAGGATTCGGTCATCGAGCTCATCAAACAGGACCGCTGCAGTTTTGTCAGCGGCGTTTCACTCACCCTCAGTAACCCGGTGCTTCAAGGCGTCTATGACAGCCTCGAAAGTTATCGCGGCCGCCTGCTCCTGCGCCCACAGGAAATTGCGAACAACCCGGAAATCGTCCGCCGCATCGGAATCATTTCGATCAATACCGCACTCGAGGCAGACATCTTCGGCAACATCAACAGCACCCACGTGCTCGGCCAAAAAATGATGAACGGCATCGGCGGGTCGGGAGACTTCACCCGCAATGCTTATATCTCAATCTTCACCTGCCCGTCCACCGCCAAGGGCGGCAATATCTCGGCCATCGTGCCGATGTGCTCACACATGGACCACAGCGAGCACTCGGTCCAAGTGCTGATCACCGAACACGGCATCGCCGACCTGCGCGGCAAGGACCCCCGACAACGCGCGGCAACCATTATCAGCAACTGCGTCGACCCCGCATACCGGGACCTCCTCTGGACCTATTTTAAACTCACCGAAAACGGCCACACGCCGCAATCGTTCCGCTCCGCATTTGCCTTCCATGAGGCATTCCTGGAAAGTGGCGATATGCGCCGCACGACATTCTAACATGATGAACAACCCAGCGCACGCGGAACGCTTGCTGGAAGACTTCCCCGGACACAGCTACGAACAGTGGCACCAAGCCGCGGAAGCACTTCTTAAAGGAGCTTCCTTCGAGAAACTCCTGGTCAGCAAGACCTACGAAAATATCACCATCCAGCCGATCTATCGGCGCGAGGATATCGCCAACCTGGAACACCTGAAACACTGGCCCGGCGCGGACTCGCTCGTGCGCGGCAGCCACGCTCACGGGTTCCTCAAATCCGGTTGGGAAGTCTCCCAGGAACTCAAGGCTCCCACCCCGGCCGCTCTCAACCAGATCGCTCATCAAGGACTTCACGGCGGACAAAGCGAACTCAACATCGCCCTCAGTTGTGGCCAGGCCGAATGCTGCAAGCGCGGCGTCGTGCTCGATTCCGCCGCAGACGTGCAAACCGCTCTAGCCGGCGTGGCCGTCGATGCCATCGCCACCTATTGGCAGAGCGGCCCGGCCAGTGTGCCGGTGGCCGCCATGGTCATCGCCGCCGCCGAAGCCCTCGGGGTTTCCCCGGCACAACTCCGCGGCGGCTTCGAAAACGACCCGCTCGGCGAACTCGTCGCCAAGGGGAAACTGCGCCATTCGCTCAAGACGCGCTTCGACCATATGGCCGCCCTAACAGACTACGCTGCCAAACACGCGCCCCAACTGCACACCCTCGCAACTAAAGGCGACGTCTATCACAATGCCGGAGCCACCGCGACCCAGGAGCTCGGTTATGTGATCGCCACTCTCGTCTGTTATATTGAAGAAATGAAAACGCGCGGTCTCTCGCCTGAGACCGTCCTGCCCCACATCCGCATCCACCTCGCCGTGGGCTCGGACTATTTCATGGAAATCTCGAAAATCCGCGCCGCTCGCTGGCTGTGGAGCAAAGTGGCCGCCTCCTACGGTGTGAAAGACGCACCCGTCCACATCCATGCCTCCACCTCAAAATGGAACAAGACCACCTACGACGCCCATACCAACATGCTCCGCGTCACCGCAGAAGCGTTCGCTGCCGTTGTCGCCGGCGTCGATAGCCTCCATATCGGCCCCTACGATGAAATCGCCGACTCGTCCGACGAGTTCTCTCGCCGCATCGCCCGCAACATCCACCCGATCCTGCGCGAAGAATGCGGACTGGACCGCGTCATCGACCCGGCCGGCGGCTCCACCTACATCGAGTGGCTCACCGATCAGATCGCCTCGAAAAGTTGGGAGATTTTCCAAGCCATCGAAGCCCAAGGCGGCATGATCACCTGCCTCGAAAACGGCTCGGTCCAACAGGCGGTCCAAGCCGTCTGCCAAGCGAAGTTCCAAAACATCCGCCGCCGCAAGGACAAGATCGTCGGATCCAACATGTATCCCGACACCAAGGGTAAAAAACTCGCCATCCGCACCCCGGAATGCCAGGCCGGCCAAACCCCAAGCGGCCCCACCCCGCCACCTCCCGCACCCGCACCCGTCACGGCCTCGGCGGATGCCGCCATGGTCGAACAAGCCATCGCCGCCGCCAAAATGGGTGCCACACGCGTCGCTCTCGCCATCGCCACCGGACTCTCTAACACCCAGGGCGCGCCCAGCGTCACTCCTCTGCCTGCGCGCCGCGCCGCCGAAGAATACGAAACCTTGCGCGATGCCTCGGCCATCTTTGCCGAAACCACTGGTGCCGCCCCCGCCATCCTCCAATTGAACATCGGCCCATCAGGCCGCTACCGCCTGCGCGCCGATTGGACCGCCTCGTTCTTCGAGGCCGCCGGATTCGCCGTGGATGGCTCACGCGATTTTTCCAACATCGACGAGGCGCTCAGCGCCCTGCGCGATAGCCGCTCTCACATCGCCGTGATCACCTCGGACGATGCTACCTATCAGACCACGGTCGCCCCGCTGGCCACCGCCCTCAAGGCAGCCCGTCCGGCGGTCACACTGTTAGTCGCCGGCGCCCCCGGCGAACACGAGGCCGCCTGGCGCGCCGCAGGGGTCGACGAGTTCGTCAACGTCCGCAGCAATAACTACGAACTCAACCAACAACTTCTCAAAATTGCCGGCGTGCTCTAACACCTCATTTGAAATCCCAAATCCAAAATTTCAAATCTCAATTCCTCCCTTCATGAGTCGCCCATCATTTGCAGATATCCCGTACTCCACCACGCCGCCCACCACCGGCTATGACCAGTGGTGCCAGGCTCTCGAAACCGAACACGGCAAACCCATCGGATCGATCGTCTGGGACACCATGGAAAAAATCCCCGTCAAGCCGCTCTATACGGAAGAGGACATCGACGGAATGGAACACCTGCAGTATCAGGCGGGCATCGCCCCCTTCTTGCGCGGCCCCTACGCCACTATGTATTGCTTCCAACCGTGGACGATCCGCCAATACGCCGGCTTCTCCACCGCTGAAGAGTCTAACGCATTCTATCGACGCAACCTCGCCGCCGGCCAATAAGGCCTCTCCGTCGCCTTCGACCTCGCCACCCACCGCGGCTATGACTCGGACCACCCGCGCGTCG
>CAIYYV010000237.1 GCA_903930425.1 Akkermansiaceae bacterium
ATCTATAACGAAAAGACCGGGCTTGCTGTCATGGTTCCTATCACCAGTCAAATTAAAGGCTATCCTTTCGAGGTTCTTATTCACACAAAGACTATCAGAGGAGTGGCGCTTTCGGATCATTTGAAGAATATGGATTGGAAAACGCGTGGTGTGACATACGCCGCAAAAGCCTCGGCGGCAATCCTTGAACAAGTCACGCGTAACATCGTGTCACTCATCAGTTTTCCATGAGTGCTTGGCAACTGTGCTTGTTCGGCATCCTGTTTCTAACATGCAAGGCCGGGGCCGCCGCCCTCGCCGCCATCTTGGCAGGCGGCGAATTTGACCTGCCTGCCGACACACCGAGCGGGCGACTCGACACGGCGGGGGAGTTTGGTTTTGTCGGGGCGCTGGCGATTTCCAGTGGCGGCGGGAATTATCGTGGTTCGGCGGTGGCCTTGTCATCGGAATGGTTGCTGACCGCCGGTCACAATGCAGACCTCAATGACGACGGATTGCCGGATGCCGTGTGGAGTGCGAGTTTTTATTTGCCCGGCTATGGGTCGTTTGCGGTGAGTCGGGCCTACACGCATCCGGGCTTCACGGGCTTTGCCAATCCTTCGGTGCATGATGACCTTGCGCTGCTGCATCTTTCCGCGCCGCTGCCTGTGGGGATGAGTTTCCCGACGCTGGCTGGAACCGGGATTGGCGATGAGATCACGCTGGTCGGCTTCGGGCGCTCCGGATACGGGGATTATGGATATACCACCAGCGCCAGCCTAACGGACCGCAGGTTCGGTTCCAATGTGATCGACAGTTTTCAACTCGACGACGAGGGCTCAGGTCGGGCAGAAGTGTTCCGTTATGACTTCGACGCGCCGGACACGACCGGTCTAACGGGCGGCAGTCTGGGCAATGACGTGGAGACGATCATTGGTCCCGGGGACTCCGGCGGAGCGGCGCTCAAGCTCACGGTCAACGGCTGGGAACTGGTCGGCATCAACACGTTCACGGAAGGCTACGGCGGGCGCTTCGGCGACACCGGCGGCGGCGTTCTTGTGGATCCCTATCAGGATTGGATTCTGCAAACCACCGGCATCCCTGAACCGGGATGTGCGGTGTTGCTGATGTTGTCTCTACTTGGGAGCTTGCTCCGGCGCTCCCGCAGCGCGGCGATCCTGCCCAAGGGACGATTGTTGCTTGACTCGCGTATATTTTCATCATATACTCTCCGCTGATGATTGATTGGGCCTCCATCACCGGATTCCAGTGGGACGAGGCCAATGTCACCAAAAACCACGACAAACACGGAATCGCCTGTTTGGAAGCGGAATCTGTTTTCCTCTCGCCCGATCTACGCGTTCTCCAAGACCCAAAACATTCCACTTCTCACGAGTCCCGTTGGCATGCCTTCGGCACTTCCGCCGCCGCCCGACCCTTGAGCGTCAGCTTCACTGTTCGACATCCACTCATCCGCATCATCTCGGCCCGCCCCCTCAATGCCCGCGAAAGGAAATCCCATGGCTACCCGAAAAACTGAAATATCCCAAGTTCGGCGCGAGTCCGCAGCCAGCACCGCCCATCTCGATCTATCCAAGGCGGTGCGCGTGTCGTTGCCGAATCTCAAACTCTCCACCGAGTCCATCTCGCTGCGCATGCCCGGCGTTTTGCTTGACGCCATCAAGATCGAGGCGAATAGACGCGACGTGCCCTATCAATCGCTCATCAAGATGACCTTGGCCGATTATTTTCAACCCCGCCCGGCGGGCTCACGCAAATCGATTTTCACCCCGTAGCAGAGGCCCCCTCTCGAGCTGTCCGCCGGCGATTCCGGTGCTTGCTGTCGGGTCAGGGGAAGGATGCGCAAAGTTTTCCGCCGTTTTCCGCTTGCCAAGGTCGGGGAAGTTCCCTATTTCCCGCGTCCCTTCTTGCGCCGCTTTGCCACCAACGAAGATCCAGAGGGAATTCCTATGCGGCGGGTCTTCAAGCATCGCCCGACCTGAATCAAGGCGGGACACCCAGAATCCCATGATCAACGAACTCATCAATGAAATGGTGGACGCCGGCGTCCACTACGGCCATCAAACGAAAAAGTGGAATCCGCGCATGAAGCCCTTCCTCATGAAGGACAAAGGCGGCATTTACATCATCGACCTGGAAAAAACCGTCCAGCAGCTCGACAAAGCCTCGGAGTTCCTTGCGGATCTGGTGAGCAAAGGCAAGCGGGTCTTGTTTGTCGGTTGCAAGCGCCAAGCGCAGGATGCGATCCGTGAAGCGGCGGAGGCCACCGGTCAGCATTACGTGAACCACCGCTGGCTCGGCGGCATGCTCACGAACAGCCTGACGGTCCGCAAGAGTGTCGAGCGCCTCAAGTATCTCGAAAATATCGAGAAACAACCGGAATTCAAGGCCATGTCGAAAAAGGAACTCGCTGCCCTCGGCCGTGAACGGGAAAAGCTTTTGCGTAATTTGCGCGGCGTGCGGGACATGGATAAAAAGCCGGATGCCGTGGTCATCGTGGATTCCGCCCGTGAAACCATCGCCGTGGCGGAAGCCCGCCGTCTCAGTATTCCGATCATCGCCTTGGTGGACACGAATGCCGATCCGGCGCTCGTCCAGTTCCCAATCCCTGGCAATGACGACGCGATCCGCTCGATCCGTATCATCCTCCAAAATTTGGTCGATGCCATGGTGGGTGCCCGCAAAAATTGACCGGTCGCCTATCGGGAGATTTGTTAGACTGCGGGTCTCCCGTTTTTTGATCTCACTTTCACACCCCAAGATTATTGATTATGATTACTGCTGCTATCGTCAAAGAACTCCGTGATAAAACCAATGCCGGCATGATGGACTGCAAGCGCGTCCTCACCGAAACGCAAGGGGACATCGAGGCCTCCATCAAACTCCTGCGCGAGCGGGGGATCGCCAAGGCCGGTGCCAAGGCGGACCGCGCCGCCAAAGAGGGAATCATCGTCGCCCGCGTCAATCCCGCCGTCTCGGGAATCCTGTTAGAAATCAATTGCGAAACCGACTTCGTTTCCAAAAACGAAAACTTCCAGGCGTTTGTGCAGGAGGTGGCGGATGTGTTGGCTGCGGCCACTGCGTCCGATCACGCGGCCGCGCTTGCCGTGCCCTACCGTGAGACCAGCATTGAAAACTTCATCAAGTCGAAGGTGATTGAAGTGGGTGAGAATCTTCAATTCCGCAAATACATCCGTTATGATGCGGCACCCGGTGCGGTGATTGGTTCTTACATTCACATGGGTGGCAAAGTTGGGGTTCTGATCGAGATGGGAACCACCCGGCCCGAAACCGCCGCGACGGATCTTTTCCGCGACTTGCTCAAGGACCTCACGCTGCACATTGCCGCCTGCGCACCCAAAGGCCTCTCGCGTGACGACATCCCGCAAGCGGTGGTGGAAAACGAAAAAGACATCTTCCGTGCCCGCCTGATCGCCGAAGGGAAACCCGCCGCCATGATTGAAAAAATCATCCCGGGCCAACTGGGGAAATTTTTTGCGGAGAGTTGTTTTCTTGAGCAGGGCTTCGTCAAGGACACGGACATCACGGTGGCCGCGCTGCTCGAATCCAAAGGCAAGGAACTCGGTGACACCCTCACCGTCACTCGCTTTGCCCGCTTCGGCCTCGGCGAATAATCCGGCTGACTCACTTGGCTGTTAGAGCGGGCGGGCAGAACCGGAGCGAAGCGGAGATGGCCAGCGGCAATGCCCGGGCCACGGTGGCCCGGGCATCCTGCCCGGCGCCTCCTCTCTAACATCCATGATCCGCCCCCCTGCCTAGAAAGCCGCGCCCGATTACTCAAATCTCAACTGCCTCACCATCTTTGTCATTTTGAAGGACAATGCGAAGTCTCGCACCCGCCCCGCTTCGCCCGGTGGTCGACAAGGAATTGCTGCACCACGACATCCTGCGTGAATTGAGCACGGCGGGTCTGTTAGCCGATAGAGAAAAAGAGCTGGAGGAAAGGCTCCGGGCAGAACCGGAGCGAAGCGGAGATGGCCAGCGGCAATGCCCGCGCCATGGTGGCCCGGGCATCCTGCCCGGCGCCTCCATCCAAAAGTGGCTCCCGATTTCACACCCAGCGCCGCACTGGTTCTGTGTTCCTATGTAGGATCATCCGAATCCAGTGGCACTGTCTGCTAGTGTAGCCCGCCAAGCAGATTGCACACTATTCGGAAACCCCTTCGATTGATGATTGCCGCTTGTTGATTTTTGATTGTTGAAGTG
>CAIYYV010000238.1 GCA_903930425.1 Akkermansiaceae bacterium
CCGCCGGCCACACTGTTTGCGTCCTATCCCGCAGTGCTGGAAGTTTGGCGCTGGAATACCAACCCGACCCAGGTCCAGTTCATGACCACGCCGCTCATCCCGTCGGCCGGCACCGCCGAGTGGACGGTGTGGAAACGCGACGGCACGGTCAGCGCACTCAGTCAGATGCTTGGCCAATCGGCGTATTTGGTGAAATGCAGCGGTGCCCAATCCGACACGTGCACGGTGACCCTTCCGCAGAGAGTCTTCCCGCCCAGTGCCGCGTGGGTGCGCAATGGGGCGAACCTGCTCGGTTTCCCGAGCAAACTCAGCGGCACATACCCGGCGATCGGCAGCTATTTTGCGACCTTTCCGGCGGCCATCGCCGCGAATACCAAGATTTACAAATACGTTGGCGGCGACCTCGGCGCAGGCAATCCCATGCAGGTGTTTTCGCCGACCATGGAAAAGCTCGATCGCAATCAGGCCTACTGGTTCAGCTCGCAAGTGGTCGGTAATTTCTACGCCCCGGTTGAGCTGGCATTGAGCAATCTGAGCGGCCTCGACTTCGGCCGCACGGGTGCGGTCATCACCGTGCGATTGCTCAACCGCAGCGCCACGGCCAGCACGGTGACCATCGCGCCGGTGGCCTCGAGCGCGGCGCCCAGCGGCCAAGAGTCGATCACGGGGAGCGTGCCGATCACCCGCCGGGTTTTCACGGCCGCCTCAGCATCGTGGACCGAGGAGCCGATCACGACCGGCTACACCGAGGTGTTAGGGCCCAATTCCACGGTCGAGCTGAGCTTCGGTATCGACCGCGCCAGCATGACTGGTGGAGCCGCGGATGCCTTGTTCGCTTCGCTCTTGCGCTTCACCGACAGCGCCGGCCTCTACGACATTGTTTTGCCGGTGGCCGCGCGCAAGGCCTCGCTCGCGGGCCTGTGGGTGGGCGACGCCGTCATCGACGGGGTGGAAAGCAAAACAGCAGATTCCAGCGGCACGGCCTCCGCCCAGACCTACTCACTGCGCTACCTCATTCATCTCGATGATGGCGGCACTGCGCGACTGCTGTCGCAAGTATTCATCGGCAACCTCGCTGCCGCGCCCTACGCCGCGGGCCTCTGCACACAGGAAAGCGGCCTCAACTCCGCCGATAAAGCCAGCGCCCGTCGTCTCGTCTGCGCCCACATGCCACTTGACCGGGTGCTCAGCGCGGGCAGTGGCAGTTTTGCCTTGGGTGCCAGTTTGAGCCGGACCATTGTGACGCCCTTTGATGATCCCACCAGCCCGTACGTTCATCAATACCACCCGGATCACGACAATAAAAGCGGCAGCACCGCCCTCGCCTCCGGTCAGGAAAGTTATGACCTCAGCCGCGTCGTAACTTTCAGCTTTGCCGCCGCCGCTCCGACGGGGGTTTCGGCCACCGGCTACGGCAGCAGCGTGATTGCCGGCAGCTATGCCGAAACCCTCACCGGCCTGCGCAAGGACAGCGTCACCGTCACCGGCACGTTCACCCTCCGCCGCGTCAGCGAAATCGGCATGCTTTCTCAGTGAAAGTTGATGAAGAAAAGCAGAAAGTTGAAAACAGAAATATGAATTCCATCATCCCATCCATTCCATCTTCCAAGCCCTTCATTTGTCATCGGCTATGCCGGTTCCGACTTCGTCGTTTTTTTTATTGTTAGTTAGCACACACCCCGCGATCCGCTATCACGCATGCTGCATCTTCTAACTTTTAATGAATAACATCTAGCATCTAACATCTAACATCTAACTATTAAACCTCATGAATAAGATCACGCTTCTCCTCACCACCACCCTGTGTTTGCTCCAGAGCGCTTATGCGGCTACGGCCGTGCCCGACTACATCAGCTTCCAAGGCCGGGCGCTGAGCGCTTCGGGGGCCTTGATGGGTGCCGGCACGCCGGTCAACCGCACTGTCACCCTCCGGGTCTGGGGCCATGCCACCAATTCGCTGGTGAGTGACTTGCTCTATTCCGAGCAGCAGATCGTGACCATTGCGGAGGGTGAGTTCAGCGTGCTCATCGGCGCGGGCGCATCCACCGCAGGTTCCCTGCTGGGCTACAGCGAGACGACCAAGGGACCGCCGAACGTAAAAATCAGCGATGCCTTTGGCGCAGCGACCCGCTACCTTGGCGTCACCATCGATGACGGCACCACCGCCGTGGACAACGAAATCACGCCCCGCCAGCAGTTTGTCACTTCCTCCTACGCCATGCGCGCCAAGGTGGCCGAGGGCGTCGACAGTGGGGCCGTCACGACCGCGATGCTCGCCAGCAACGCCGTCACTACCAGCCAGGTGAGCGACGCCGCGATCACCAATAGCAAATTGGCCGCGAACGCGGTGACCGCGACCCAAATCGTGGACGCCACCATTACCAGCACCAAAATTGCAGCGGGCACGATCACTGCAGGCAACCTCGCTGCAGGCGCGGTCACTTCCACGGCCATTCTCGACAGCACGATTGCCAGCGCCGATATTGCCGACAGCGCCGTGACCACCGCCAAGATCGCCGACGGCACGATTGCCAGCGCCGATATCGCCGACAGCACCATCACCGGAGGCAAAATCGCCGCCAGCACCATTCCCCTGAGTGCGTTGGTGGCTGCCGTTCAAAATGCGCTCGTTCCCCCAGGCACGATTGTGGCTTACGGTGGCACGACAGCACCTGCGGGCTGGTTGTTGTGCGATGGCACATCCATAGTGCGGGCTGACTATGCGTCCCTTTATACGGCGATTGGCAATGCGTTCGGAACGGCTTCAGGGACCACTTTCAATCTTCCTGATTTGCGCGGGCGATTTTTGCGCGGCTGGGACAACGCCGTCGGTCGCGATCCGGATCGGGCGCTCCGCTACGCGATGAACACGGGCGGCAATACAGGAGACAGTATCGGAAGCCTCGAGTTTGACGCCAATAGGCAGCATGCACACACGACAAGCTTCATCACAGCCGGGTACAGTGCCAGTTATAATTCCAATGCTGAGATTCTCTCCAATGGTAGGAACAACGGGGCTACAACAAAAGATACGAATGCTGTTGGCGGCAGCGAAAGCCGTCCTATCAATGCCAACGTGAACTATATCATCAAATACTAACGAGGCCGCGCCTCAGACCCAAGATTTGAAGACCCAAGACGAAGAATTCGATCTAACAGAACCCGCTTTCGGCCCACATAGACTCCAGGATGGGGGCCGTCGATTTTTATATTTTCCAAAGACGCTGGATCATCTCACCCCGCACCGCTTGTCCATCATGAACTCCCGATTTTTCGCCTTTTGCGTCACCCTTGGCAGCCTGTTGCTATCCCCGATGGCCCATGCCCAATACGAGATCAAGAGCGGCGCGAGGAACGTGCTCGACAGTCGCCGGGCGGGCGGTTTTGCCACGGTTTCGGCGGGCGGGGCGGTCACGGCCATCACCGTGCGCGGCGGCGGCGCTGGCTATGCCGAAGCGCCGGTGGTCACGATCGGGGCGAGCGGCGGCACGACGGCCACCGCCACGGCGGTGCTCACTGCCGGAGTGGTGACCTCCATCACGGTGAACATTGGCGGCAGTGGCTACAGCGCCAGCGCACCGCCCAATGTGAGCATCGCAGGGCCGGCCATCCCGACGGGCAGCAGCGGAGCCACCACTCCGCAATACGCCGGGCTTGCGGCCACCTCCGCCAGTGCGGGGCCGATCTCGCTGTTAGGCATCAACGCCGGACGCTATCCGAGCGCGACCGATAAGACCATCCCCGCCGCGCCGGTGGTGACCGCGATTTTGGCACGCGCCAGCGTCGGCTACAGTCTGGCCTCGGGCGTGCCACGCTACTCCTTCGGCGATGTGATCGAGCGCCCACTGGTGAATTGGAGCGGAGCGATCGCGCCGGGCACCTATTGGCGTGCCGAGCCGGTGAAGCCGGGCGAGGTCTTTGCCAATAACTACTTGGGCAACCTCAACGGGGCCACTCAACCGCTGGTCGCGACAGGCAGTGTGAATGTGACGAGTTGCTCGCCATCGAGCAATGTGATCACTGTGGCGTCGGTGCCCAGCGGGCTGGTCAGCGGGGCCACGCTGCTGGGTCAACGAGTGGACATCGTCAACGGGCTCACCCTGACTCTGCGGGGCAAACCGAACGAAACGATCAGCAGCGCCAGCGCGCGCGATTTTTCGTTGCCCCTGCCGTATTACTACAGCCCGCACGCGGGCAAGGTGTTTGCGACCCAACCCGGACGGGTCACGGTGACGTGGGTGTCAAACCTGCCGGACACCAGCTCCTCGGGCGAGTCCACGGCGACCTACAAGTTCAAGACCGAGGTATTCTCGGTGACCTCCGCACCCAGAGTGCCGCAGCGGCCGATGTATTGGACCGAGAAGTCGTTCAAAGGGCCGCTGGTGGAAATTCCTGCGGGGCGCATCGTGGTGGCCAACGTGGTTTATAACAGTTTCATGCCCAGCCATGTGACCGACGAATACGTGCCGGTGGGCTACAACCCGAGCAACGATCCCAACACCACTCAACCTGACGAACGCCGCACGCTGTGGTTTGACAACACCGTGGGCACGGGTGCCCTGCACGCCTACAATCTGCAAGGCAGTGTGTTTGTGGAATATCTGGGTGTCGAGACCCTGGATGCCGGCAACCGCGAGTTCCTCGGCGCCGATGTGGTCACCACCACGCGCGATGCCGAACCCGTCAATATCGAGACTGCACTCGGCCAACAACTGCAGCCGTGGCAAGACACACCCGCAGTGGGTGACCTGGATCTAACACCTTCCATCTCACTCAACAGTGCGCAAACCAGCGGCAAGCCGCTCTATGGCACGTCTGCCCTCGCCAACGGCCAGCTCGTCTATCACGCCGAACGCAGCAACGATAACCCCGACAAAATCCAGATCTACTGGATGGAAGCCAAGGACTCCGAGATTTATTTCCTGAGCAGCGCGCCGAACCTCTCGATCCAATGGCCGAAATACCTGTGCAAATACACTCAG
>CAIYYV010000239.1 GCA_903930425.1 Akkermansiaceae bacterium
ATGATCGCCCGCACCTTGTGTTCCGAAGAAAAACCCAAGGGCCGCCATTCCATCCAACGCGCATGGGATGCCGTCATCCCCCCCCAACGCGCGCTCAAAATGCTCCAGGCCTGGTTCACCCAAGGGGCCGCAGGGGCCCGCTTCTGCGAGACTTACTTTCCAAACGCCGAGGCTTTGGTCATCGGCCATTTCCACTGGCAAGGATGCTGGCTCAATCACCATCGGCGCATTATCAATACCGGATCCTTCACCAACCCCGGCCGCGCCCACTGGGTCGAATGGAACAACGGCTGGCTCAGCCGAGGTCCCATCCTCGAATCTCCACAAGCCTGCCACCTCGGCCCACCGCTCGGGCGCTGGAAATTCTAACGGAAAATCCGCAAGCGCCAATCTGGCTGACAGCAGGACCGGTGTCCCCTATCGTTCGGCGTGAACCACTCCCCAGACTCCTCTCCCTTGATCCACTGTCCCTACCCCAATGCATGAGGTCTCCATCTGCGAAGCGCTCCTTGATCAGTTGACGTCTCTGGCCGCTCAACAGGGATGGCCACGACTGCGGCGCGTCTGGGTCCGCTTGGGACTGCTCTCGGGCGTCGTGCCGGATGCCCTCGAATTCGCGTTCGCCGCCATGGCTACCGGCACACCCGCCGAGGGTGCCGAGCTTTTGTTAGAAAACGAGCCGGGCCATTTCGACTGCGCGGTCTGTGGCGAGCTCGAACTGGAACGGATGGATTTCACTTGTCCGCAGTGCGGCGGAGCTTTGCAATTGCTGCGGGCCGGCCGAGACTTGTGGCTTTCCGGCGTTGAACCCATGCCTTCTTGAATCCTGACACCATCCCTCCATGTGCGAAAACTGCGGCTGCGAATCACCCGATCCTTTTCAAGTCCATGCCGGCCCTGATGCCGGCGCGGCCGCACACAGCCACATGCCCGCTCACGGCCACGATTCTGCACCCGTCACGGGTTGGCACGCCCATCCCGCTGAAAACGGCAGTGTGACTTGGCATCACCATGGAGACGCGGCACCACGCCCACTCCTCGATGCCAACCAGCGCGCCGCCGATCTCAATCGCTGCTATTTTCGGGACCACGGCATCCTCGCGCTCAATCTCGTTTCTTCTCCCGGTGCCGGAAAAACCACCCTCTTGAAAACCACGTTAGAGCGCTTGCACCCACACATCGGCTGCGCGGTGGTGGTCGGGGATCTCGAAACTCAGGCGGACGCCGAGGCACTTCGTCCCACCGGTGCGCCGGTGATCCAGATCACGACCGGCACCGTCTGCCACCTCGATGCCCGCATGGTCGCCGCAGCGGTGGCCCGCCTGCCTCACACCGGCCTCCGCCTTCTCTTCATTGAAAACGTCGGCAACCTCGTCTGTCCCGCCTCCTTTGATCTCGGCGAAGCCCATCGTATCGTTCTGTTAGCCACCACCGAGGGCGAAAACAAACCGCTGAAATACCCGCCCATTTTCCATGGGGCCCGCGCCGTCGTCATCACGAAAACCGACTTGGCGGAACCCGCCGGCTTCCGGGTCGAACTCGCCCGCCAGGCGATCACCCAGGTCGCCCCGCAAGCGGAAGTCCTCACTCTCTCGTCCCGAAATGGCGACGGTCTCGACACCTGGGTGGCCTTTCTCGACCGCTTGCTGCAAGCATTTGACCCCCGGGGTTGAAAACGCAATTTGCTTGCATTTATTGTTTTTATGCATCAACCTCGATGCATGAAGCGTTGGATTCACGGGGCTTTGATGACATTCTGGTCGATGCAGGCGGGTGCGGCACCCTTGCCGGTTTCGGCCTTGCATCCGTTGATGGCGGATTTGGCGCGTCAGGTAGGCGGCACGCGTGTGGAAGTCTATGACGTCGCCAGCGAGGCGGGAAACCTCCATCATTTTGAACCGCGCCCGGCCGATCTGCAACACATGCAGGCGTCGGCCGTCGTACTCGCCAGCGGCAAAAATCTGGAGCCTTATCTGGACCGTCTGAAATCCAGTTTGGGCGGCATTCCGATTATCGAGGTGGGACGCTCGCTTCCCTCGCTCAGTGTGGACCCGGATCTGGCGCACGACGGTTGTGCGTCGCACCGGGCGAGCGCGATCGACCCTCACTGGTGGCACGGGGTGGACAACATGCGGCGCGCTGCACGGGTGGTGGCACAGGCATTCGCCCGGCAGGATCCGGCCAACGAGGAGTATTTTCTCAACCGCGCCACTGCCTACGGCCAACAGTTAGATGATTTGAAGCGTTGGGCACGCGAGGAGTTAGAAAAAATCCCACGCGGTCAAAGGAAGTTGGTGACTGCGCACAATGCCTTTGGTTATTTCGCGAAGGAGTTCGGGTTTGAAGTGATCGCCATCGCGGGATTGAACAAGGAACAAAACACGACCCCGCGCGAGCAGGCCGCCACGCTCGATGCCGTCATGAAATCCGGCGTGCGCGCCGTGTTTCCAGAAATGAACACGAACCACAAATCCCTCGATTCGATTGTTTCCTCGACCGGCACGCATCTCGGCCCGCCGCTCATCGCCGATGGGAACGGCCCGGGAAAATTGGCGGGATTCGAAGCCATGTTCCGTTACAACGTGGCCACCATCACCCAAGCCCTCACCACCTCACCGTGATGCGTCCTCACTCGCTGGTATCGCCCTTGACTGGCACCGCCTGCATGCTCGCCGGCTTGGGCCTGCTGGCCATCCCGCTTCACCAATTAACCTCCACTCCACCCACCCCGCCGGCACCCACCCAACCCGCCGAACCCTCCACTCGTGAGATCCCTGCCGTCCTTCGCCTCAGGTTGCTCACCCCGGCCCAACGCATCACCTGCAAATCCACCACCGGCAAATCATTGCTCGATTTACGGGCGGTGCCCGCCGGCATTTCCGAATACGACGTGCTCATCCCATTGGGTGACGGGGTGTTAGAATGGATGCTGGACGTGGAACTGGGCGACGACGGCCCCGAAACGGCCGTGTTTCTCACCGTGATGCCAGACGGTTACGACGATCAAACCCGTTATGCCATCGGCAAACAACGGATCCATGAACCATTGCGCTACGAATGGCCCTCTCACTAACAACCCGCCATGACCTCTCCGACTCACGCCTCCTGCGCGCACTGCAGCCACCATCACGAACTGAGAGTGGAAAACCTCCAAGTCTGCTACCGTCATGTGGTCGCCTTGCACGACGTTTCCTTCGCCACCTCCTGTGGCGCCTGCGTCGCCTTGATCGGCCCTAACGGCGCCGGGAAAAGCACCTTGCTCAAAGCCGTGGCCGGCTTGTTGCCCGTCGCATCGGGACGCATCCTCTGGCGCGACACCAAAATCGCCAAGTGGTGCCGTGAAATCGCCTACCTGCCTCAACGCGAAAATGTCGACTGGCATTTCCCCATCACCGTGCGCGGCGTCGTCCGCATGGGGCGCTACCCACAAACCGGATGGTGGCGCCCATTCTCCACGGCCGATGCCTCGGCCATTGATCGGGCCATCGAGTGGATGGGTCTATCAGATCTCGCGGACCGCCAAATCAGCCACCTGAGCGGCGGCCAACAACAACGTGTCTTTCTGGCCCGCGCACTTGCCCAGGAGGCCCATGTGCTGCTGCTCGACGAGCCATTCGCGGGTCTTGATCGCAATACCAAATCCGCTCTCGCCTCCATCCTTCGCCAACTCACCGAAGAAGGCCGCCTCGTCATCGCCTCCCATCACGACATGGACACCGTCCGCGATATTTACGACGAAGTCCTCCTGCTCCACCGCACGTCCGTCGCCTTCGGTCCCGTGGCGGACGTCTTCACCGATGCGCATCTGGAGACCACCTTCGGATCAAAACCCTCCAATGCAAAGGAGGTCGCATGATCGATTGGTTGTTAGAACCGTTTCAACACCCCTTCAACCAACGGGCGGTGATCGCCGCATTGTTGATCGGCCTGACAAATGGATATGCCAGCGCATTCGTCGTGCTGCGCAAATCGGCACTGAAAGTCGGCTCTCTTTCCCACGCGCTGCTGCCGGGCATCGCGCTCGCCATCCTTGTCGCAGGTCTGCACGACTGGAGTGTTTTTCTCGGCAGCTTGTTCGCAGCCCTGCTCATCGGACTCGGATCATTGGCTGTGTCCCGCGGTTCCCGTCTGGACCAGGATTCCGCCCTTGCCATCCTTTACACGGCCGCTTTCAGCGGTGGAATCATCCTGCTGCGCAGGCTCGGCGTGGCCCAGGCAATGGAGGCCTGGCTGTTCGGCAATATCATGGGCCTCCATAACAGCGACCTGTGGACGAACTTCTGGATTTCTTTTGCAGCCCTCGGCATTCTAACAGCCCTTCACCGGCCATTGCTCATGACCTTGTTTGACTCCGAGGTGGCCACCTCGCTCGGCGTGCCCGTCAGGGCCCTCAACTACCTCCTTCTCGCCGTGCTCATCATGGTGCTGATCTCGTCACTCCAAGCAGTCGGCTGCATGCTCGCTCTCGGCTTGCTGGTCACTCCGGCCGCAACGATTTATTTGCTAACGGATTCCACCAACGCCCTGTTCTGGGGCGGATCATTGCTGGGCGGGTTCGCCTCGGCCATTGCCGTGCTTGCCGGGTGGTGGCTCAATATCGAACAAGGCCCCGCCATCGTCCTCATGCTTGGCCTGTTGTTTCTGATCGCGTTTCTCTTCGGCCCGAAATACGGACTGCTGCGCCGCTTCACTGTGGGGAGAAAGTCCTGTTAGCCACGCATCACGGTGACCACCATCACTTTTTTGAACCCGGCGCGTCGTAAAATTTTCGCGCATTCGTTCACCGTGGATCCCGTGGTGAGCACGTCGTCAATGAGCACCGCTCCCGCCGGTTGCCGCTCAATCCATCGACGCCCATGGCGCGTGATCTCAAATGCCCCTCGTAAGTTTTCCATCCGCTGCTTGCGACTGAGCCGCGTTTGCGTGTCAGTCTGACGCGTCCGGCACAAGGCACCGAGCACCGGCAACCCGGTCTGAGCTGATAGAACAAGCGCGATTTCCCCGGCCTGATTGAAATGGCGGTGCCGCAAGCGCTTGCGATGCAAGGGGACCGGCACCAGCGGCCACCCGCCATCAAGCGCCGGCTCCAAGCGCGGATCCGCAAACGATTCGAGGCCCAAACGCCCCAACTCACCGGCCATGTGAATTTCACGGCCGTATTTCAGGCGGTGAATCAAATCAAGCGTGCGAGCATCCCTGACCATGGCCGGACGCGCAAAGGCAAAGGCAAACGACCGGTCCTTGCAGTTAGAACAGGCAAACGGCCTATCGATCTTGCCCTGAAACATCTCCCCGCAACACTCGCAAAATGGCGCAACCAATCGCGGCAAGTCCATGCCACACCCGACACACAACGCCTTGCCATGAGTGAGCCGCTCGCCACAAAGCGCGCAAACCGGCGGATACAGCAGGTCCAACGCACCCGATATCGCCCGCTTCCATCCGCAGGATTCCAAAATTCCCACCCATCTCATGACTCGCATTCTGCCCGATCCGCCTGCCGCTGCATAGCTCCGGTTTGCAATTCCACCGCGAACATTCGCGTCGTCCTGCTCCTCAAAGCCTGTGTATGGCCGGTTTTTGCGGCGATTTCTGGAATAATTCTTGATGTTGGGCAGGCCACACTTAGCTTGCTTCCCCAGTCCGCTCCTTGCTCACCCCCCGCCGATCCTCCCGATTTTCCAGCCCCATGAGCCTCCATATCCAAAACCTCCACGCCACCCTCGACGATGGCACCGAAATCCTCAAAGGCGTCTCACTCGATATCCCGAAAGGCCAGGTCCACGCCATCATGGGCCCTAACGGATCGGGGAAATCCACCCTCTCAAAAGTCATCGCCGGCCATGACAGCTACCTCGTCACCGGCGGCTCCGTCACCCTCGATGGCCAGGAAATCTTCCCCCTATCCACTGACGAGCGGTCCCGCGCCGGCATCTTCCTCGCCTTCCAATACCCGTCCGAAGTCCCCGGGGTCTCCAACGCCAATTTCATCCGCGCCGCGCTCCAGGCCCGCCTCCCCAAGGGCGAGGATATCGACGCGGTCGCCTATTACAAAAACCTCTATGTGAAAATGGACCTGTTAGAGATCGACCGGAAATTCACGGCACGCGCCGTGAACGAGGGGTTTTCCGGCGGCGAAAAAAAACGCAATGAGATTTTGCAGTTGATGATGCTCGAGCCGAAATATGCCATCCTCGATGAAACCGACTCGGGGCTCGACATCGACGCGCTCAAAATCGTCGCCCATGGCGTCAATGCCATGCGGTCTCCCGAGCGCGGGTTCCTCGTCATCACGCACTACCAGCGCCTGCTCGACTATATCAAACCGGATTACGTCCACGTGATGGCGGATGGCCGCATCGTCCGGTCCGGCGGCCCGGAACTCGCCCATGAACTCGAGCAACATGGCTATGACTTCCTCAAGGAACCCTCACTCGCCTGATCCAATCAACGATTGTTAGATATGTCTGACGACACCACAGACCCGATCGATCTTGAAACCCGCGAGGCGATCGACATTGATCGCACGAAGGGCGATTTCACCTTCCCGGAACGCAACAAGTTCGACGCCGGCAGCGGGCTGACCGACAAAACGGTCGACTACATTTCCGACGTCAAGAACGACCCTGACTGGGTGCGTGAATTCCGCCACAAGGCACTCAAGGTATTTTTGGAAAAACCCTTGCCCACCCACTGGGCCACCAAGGATTTGGAAAACATCAACTTCGATGTCATCCGCTATTATCTATCCGACGGCGAAAAACCGAAGCGCTCGTGGGCCGACGTGCCGGCCGATGTGCTGGAAACTTTTGAACGGCTCGGCATTCCGCAGCAGGAACGCGCGTTTCTCGCGGGTGTTGAGGCGCAGTTCGACTCGGAAGCTGCCTATTCCAACGTCAAGGAGGAGCTGACCAAGCAGGGTGTCATCTTCTGCAATTCCAGTGAGGGCCTCAAGGAACATGAGGAGGTCTTTCGTCCTTGGTTCGGCAAGGTGATCCCAACCGGCGACAACAAATTCTCCGCGCTCAACAGCGCGGTTTTTTCGGGGGGGTCCTTCATCTATATTCCCAAAGGCGTGAAGTTGAAACAGCCATTGCAGGCGTATTTCCGCATCAACTCGGAAAACTTCGGGCAGTTCGAACGCACCCTGATCATCGCGGATGAGGGCGCTGAATTGATGTATATGGAAGGCTGCACCGCGCCCAAGTTCGAAACCGCCACGCTGCACTCGGCCGTGGTGGAACTCGTCGCACTCAAGGGCGCAAAGATCCAATATGTGACCGTCCAGAATTGGAGCAGCAATGTGTTCAATCTGGTCACCAAACGCGGCTTGGCAATGGAGGACGCGGAAGTGCGCTGGATCGATTGCAACATCGGATCGCGACTCACCATGAAGTATCCGGGAGTGGTCATGAAAGGCCGCCACGCGCGCGGCGAGGTGATCTCGATCGCGCTCGCCAACACCGGCCAACACCAGGACACCGGTGCCAAGATGATCCACGCCGCCGACGAGAC
>CAIYYV010000240.1 GCA_903930425.1 Akkermansiaceae bacterium
CGAGCAACTCGGCGTCATGAGTGCCCGCGAGGCCCTCGCCAAAGCCCAATCGCTCGGACTCGACCTCGTCGAAATCGCAGGCCAAGTCGACCCGCCCGTCTGCAAAATCGTCGATTACGGGAAATACAAATACGAACAGGCCAAACTGAAAAAACAAAAGTCGAAAAGCGCCACCCGCATGAAGGAAGTCAAATTCCGTGTCGGCACCGGTCAACACGACTACAACATCAAACTCGGCCGCGCCGAAGGGTTTCTCGAAGGCAACCACAAGTGCCGCTTCGTCCTCCAGTTCCGTGGCCGCGAAAATGCCCACAAAGACCTCGGCTTCGTCGTGCTCAACCGCATCATCGAAGACCTCAAGTCCATGGCTCAAGTCGACCAGGCACCTCGCCTCACCGGCCGCGCGGTCGCCATGATCCTCTCACCCCTTCCCACGCACCAGCGCAAACGCAAGTTCCACCTCTTCCACGGCGAACTCATGGAAGAGGATGATTTCGAAGAAGATGACGCCCATGAACCTGAAATGGACGATGATGTGCCAGATGCCACTCCAGATGCTCCGGGCACCCCGGACGCTCCGGACGCCCCACCTACCGAACGGCCTCCAGCATCGCCCGCCTCCGCCACAGATCCCTGAGCCTCCGGATCCCTCACGGATTTTTGAATCCATTCACGGGCCGGCACGCCATAGGTCGCCGGACCTGAGGTCAAGAAACTCGATCGCCTCGAACCAGCGCGACAGATCCTTCGCTTTATCATCAAAATTGTTAGAGCCAAAAGAAAATTTTGCGCCCATGCTTTTCGCGAGCTTGAGAAATCTCGGTTTCGGAAAATCGGATCCGGCCTGGATCTCGAGGGCGATACCTTTTTCGACCGCCTTGGAGATGACCTGACGCATTCGGGCTTCCGTCCAGAGCCGGTCGTAGAGCGGGGCGATGCAGGGCGGTAGATACGTAGGATTGGCGAGAATCGTGATCGGCTCGCCGAGGATTCGAAGATTGTGGGCAAGATACTCTAACATCCACGCGTCCGGGTCTTCTATGGTCACGCCTGGCAACCACAATCGACGCGGCTTGCCATCGTTCGTGAGTCCCATGATCATCGTATCCGCAAGAACAAAATCGAGGCGACCGCGTAATGCCGGATCAAGTTGCGTGAACCAGTCACGGTCGTTCACCTGAAGGCCAACAGGCACGTGCGGAACCCGAGGCGGCGTGAGCGCTTCGCCATCCAAAAAGGCACGCACCTTGGCATTGTCGGAGAGCGGCCACTCGCGGCCAAAGTTTTCGAGCACGGCACTCCGGATCCCGCTCTGCTTCTCGCGGAGAACTGCTTTTTCGAGCGTCATCCCACCACGAAGGTGAATGTGACCATCGCTCAGCGAAAGCCCCCTGAGCGTCGCATGGGCTAGCCTATTCTTGAACGCGTCGCTCTGCGGATACAGAAACCCCGGCTCCTCCGCTCCCCACAAACCCACCGCACTCACAACCACACCCGCCCCCCAGACCAAAAACCGAACGACCCAAATGCGCCTAAACCGAAAAAACTCACAGAACCCATCAAGCGTGTCGAGACCTCAGATCCCAAAAAACAACGCACCCCCCAATCGCGCCAACCCTAAAACGAGCCCACCCGCCAATCACGCCCAATAACGTAAAACGAGCCCGCCCGCCAATCGAGCCCAGCCCCCGCCTCGATTAAAGGAGACTCCTTCTATTCAAAAAACGAGTTGCGCCCCCTCAAGCTCGACATTTTACAGGAAATACCGCCTCGGGGTCATCGCATCGCAGCATCACATCACAGCGGGATCCCGACTCTGCATTGCGGACGGTCGAACGGGCGCGTGCAGCGAGCGGACCGGGCTACACCCGGTATTTGCGGATTTGCGTGCCCACTGTCTTGCCCCCCTCAGCCCGCCAAAGCCTCGATTAAAGGAGACTCCTTCTATTGAAAAAACGAGTTGCGCCCGCACGGCGGAGAGTACGGCCTGCGACGCGGAACGCGGAGGAGGAGGCGGGCGCAGGATGAAGAGATGGGCCTATTTCTATTGCGATCTCCCACATTTGAGATTGGAGATTGAATCCGGGATTGGAGATTGAATCTGCAGCCATCCGGCGCTGTGCTGTGCCGATGCCAAAAATCCGCAAAGCCAAGCACCGGCGACCGGCCGCCGAGTCAGTCGCCACCGCCATTCACATTGGCGCGAGTTCGGTTTCCATGATGGTGGCCGATCGCTCGGTCGATGGTGGGCTCACCCCCATCGATTTTTTGGAACAACCGGCACCCGTGGCCCGCGACATTTTTCGACTTGGCAGTGTCAGCCTCGCCACCACCGAGCGGGTGGTTTCGATCATCAAGGGCTATCAGAAATCCCTCGCCGAGCTGGGTCTTGACCCGTATCAAGTGACGCGCGCCGCCGCCTCTAACATTCTCAGCGAGGCCAGCAACCATGAGGCCTTCATGAACCGGATTCGCATCGCGTGTGGTTTGAAAGTCGGCACAATTGATGACGGTGAAATGACACGGCTCATCTATCTGAAAACCCGACGTCGTCTCCAGCATCTTCCGGCGATGCGTCATCACAACACGCTTGTCGTGCACGTCGGGCCCGGCAATACCCGTGCCCTTCTGTTTGAAAATGGGCGCATTACTCGCTACACCAGTTATCGGATGGGCACTCACCGGACGCGCGAGGCGGTCGAGGGCACACATGCCGAAGGGCCCACCCTGCTCCGCGTGATCCGTGAGCACGCCTGCGGCAATCTGGCGCAAATCCGTTTTGATTACTCGGATGTCACACTCAATGGCCTGATACTGATCGGCTACGAAGTTCAATCCGTGGCCGCTGCGCTCGGCAAGTCACGCACGGCCTGTCCGCTGAAGAAGCTCCGCCAGTTCACGGCGGATGCCGCCCACATGAGCGATGTGGAACTGGTCAAACACTTCCATCTTGACTATCAGACAGCGGAGGCCCTGCTGCCCGCTCTTGAAATCAATCTGGCGATCGCGGAAACCCTCAAACTCGAGGCCGTCCACATTCCTTCGAGTGAATATGAACACGGCCTGCTTCATGACCTGCTTGTTTCGAGAGAACTTACCGGGGCCTTCACAGACGATGTGCTTCGCTCCGCCCGCATTTTGGCCGAGCGCTATCAGTCTGATTCCGGACACGGGGAGCACGTCAGCCATTTGTGCGCCAAATTCTTCGATGAGCTTGCAGATCTCCATCAACTCACACGGCACGACGCGCTGCTGCTTCAAGTGGCGGCCATTCTGCATGAGGTTGGCACCTACGTCAGTCCGCGCGCGCACCACAAGCACTCGGAATATATCATCCTCAATTCCGAGGTATTCGGGCTCGATCGAATGGACGTCACCCTCGTGGCCTTGGTCGCCCGCTACCATCGGCATTCCGGGCCGCTGCTCACGCATCCAAGTTATGCATCACTCAACACGGATGATCGCATCCGCGTGTCCAAACTCGCGGCCTTGCTGCGTGTCGCGGACGCGCTGGAGCGGACCCACGCGCAGCGGGTTTCCCAACTCGAAATTCGCAGGGAAGCAGGCAAGCTCCGATTGCGCCTTCCCGGTCTTGCGGATGCCGCCGTTGAGCGCCTCGCCTTGACTTCCAAGGCTGATCTATTCGAACAAGTCTTCGGTCTCAGCGTCGTTATCGATGAAGATCATTAATGAAAACTACGGATCATGAATGGTCGATCATCAAAAATGCATCCGCCGCCAGCGATCTGATATTCTCCCTCCACATCCCACTATGCCAGCTCCATTTCTCAACCGTGAAATCTCGTGGCTCGAGTTCAATCAACGCGTGCTCAATGAAGCGCTGCGCGACGATCTGCCGCTGCTAGAAAGACTCAAATTCCTTGCAATCACCGCCACCAACTTGGACGAATTCTTCCAAGTGCGCGTCGGAGGCCTCATGGCCATGCGCCGCAGCGGATTGAAAACGGCCGACGCGTCCGGCCTGTCGCCCACCCGCAACCTCACCGCCTTGCGCCATCGCATGCTGCAAATGATGGCTGACCAATATGCGTTGCTGAATGACACGATGGTCCCCGCCCTCATGAAAGCGGGCATTCAAACATTGGCCCCCAATGATCTATCAGTCGACCAGGCGGTGCAGGCCACCTCCACATTTGAAGATCTCATCTATCCGCTACTCACCCCGCTCGCGGTGGAGCCTGCTGAATCCCCGCCGGTCGTGCCCGCTCTTCAGATCATTGTCGCCTGCCGGTTGTTAGATCCTGAATCACAGGTCACACGCCACGCGCTGATTCCGATACCGGAAACGCTCGGCCGTCGCGTGCCGGTCACCAAGGAAGCGAGTGTTCATTCATTCTTGCTGATCGAGGATCTTGTGGCCTTTCATGCCACCAGGTTTTTTCCCGGGGAAAACGTCACTGCGACCACCGCCTTTCGGGTGACTCGGAACAGCGACATTGCGGTGCAGGAAGATGATGCAATCGACCTTGCGGATGAGATGGAGGACGTGCTCACCGCCCGCCGCTTCGCCGAGACCGTTCGACTGGAACTTCGCACGGACGCGCCGGCCGACCTTGCGCGCATGATCCAAAAAGTCACCGCTGCGGGGCCCCTGGAACTCTATCCACTGGACGGGCCGCCGGGACTCGCGTCGTTGATGGAACTCGCGTTGCTGGCGGACTTCGACCACCTGCGCCACGCGGATTGGCCGGGTCAAAATGCGCCCGCCATTGCGTCCGGCACCTCGATGTTTGAGACGATCGCTGCGGGCGACGTGTTGCTTTTCCATCCTTACGAGTCGTTTGAGCCCGTGCTTCGACTGTTAGAGGAATCCGCCAGTGATCCGGACGTGGTGGCTATCAAACAAGTCCTTTACCGGACCGCCAGAAAATCGAGGGTTATCGACGCACTCATCACCGCCGCTGAAAACGGCAAGCATGTCACTGTGCTGATCGAGCTGAAAGCCCGCTTTGATGAAGCCCGGAATCTGGATCGGGCCGACGAGTTGCAGCGGGCGGGTGCGCAAATTGTTTACGGCGTGAAGGGTTTGAAAACGCACGCCAAAATCTGCATGATCATCCGTCGGGAGTCCGGCCATCTGCGGCGGTATGTCCATCTCGGCACGGGCAACTACAACGAAACCACCTCACGGCTCTACACCGACCTATCGTATCTGACGTGCAAACCCGAGTATGGAAACGACGCCTCGCTTTTTTTCAACGCGGTTTCAGGCAGGTCAAAACTCCTGCGTTTTCACCGGCTTATTCCTGCGCCCACCGCGATGAAAACCACGCTGTTAGATCTCATCACTGGCGAGGCGGAGCGCGCCAAGCAAGGACTGCCGGCACGCATTCTTGCGAAGATGAACGCCTTGCAAGACCCGGACATCATCAAGGCTCTTTACAAAGCGTCGAAAGCCGGGGTTGAAATCAAGCTCAATGTCCGCGGCATCTGCTGCCTCAAGCCCGGAGATCCCAAATACTCGAAAAACATCGAGGTGGTTTCGATCATTGACCGCTTTCTTGAACACGCGCGGCTCTTTTATTTCCACCAAGGCGGCGATGCGGAAGTGTATCTTTCATCGGCGGACTGGATGACCCGCAACCTTGAAAAGCGCGTGGAGCTCATGATTCCGATTGAGGAGGCCGCGATGAAACGCCGATTGGTTCGCCTGCTCGAGTCTTTCTTTCAAGACAACACGCAGGCGTCGCGACTGCTGCCAGACGGCAGTTCCAAACGCATTGAGCGCACCAAACGCCAAAAGGCATTTCGTGCCCAAGAGTATTTTTATCAGCAGGCGAGAAAGGCGGCCAAGGCGCACGAGCACGAACGCGCCATGACCTTTGAGCCCCACGTGCCCGCCGTATGAGCCCCACTGGAAAATCCATGTCTTATCTTCCACGCGTCCTTATTCGATTCTTTTTCAAATCCATCCCGAACTCCGACTGATTCAGATGCACGAAACACCTCCACCCCCTTCTGATAGCGCCGCATCGGATGCCATTCCGTCACCCACCGAGTGGCAAGCGTGGTTGAACGAACAAGGGCCGAAGTTGTTGTTATTCGCCCGCCAGCAAACCCGTTCCCATGAGGATGCCCAGGATGTGTTTCAGGACGCGATGATCAAACTCATTGGAAAAATCGAAAACCACGAATTCATTGGCGGACCAGACGCCTGGCCGCCATATCTTTACACCACCATCCGGAGACTCTCGATCGACCTCAGTCGTCGCGACGACCGCCGCAAACGCCGCGAGGACCGTGTGGGTGTCGATACCGGCGAATCCCAACAAGCGGCATTCCATCCCTGGTTTGAAAGCGAGTCATCGGATGATGAAACGCGCGATCAACTTGAGGAAAAACTCAAACAACTCCCGGAAAAATTCGCTGAGGTCATTGTGATGAAAATATGGGGTGACCGCACCTTTGCGGAAATCGGCGAAATTCTTGGCATTTCTCAAAACACGGCAGCCTCCCGGTATCGCTATGGTCTTGAAAGTCTCAAAAAAAGTCTCGGTGGAGCCCGTCGTCGTGGGGACCTTTCCATCTGAATTTACCCGTTATTCATGTTGTATGTCACTTGATCTGTCATCTCTCGAGTCCGATCTCCGGCGGCTTCGTCCCAGTCCGCTTGATCCGCCGTTCTTGGCACGTCTTGATTCGTGCATCACGCACCAAGGGACGGATCTGCCTCTGGAAATAAGCCTTCTGGAACAACAATTGCTCGCTATTTCACCCGCGAAGCTGCCCCCCACTTTGCACGTCTCCTTGGAATCTGCCGTGCACGGCCTCCCCTTCCCCGGCGGAGAAAAAATCGTCACCTTTCCGCATTCTGGTGTCGGCCCTTCCCGTTTTTTCCGTTCTTGGTGGTCAGCTGCGGCTGCCGTCGCTCTTGTGGGGGCCGTCACTGGCTTGCTCATGCCGTCTCTCCATCATTCCGAGCCACTCGCCGCCGCGCATCCCGGCGCGCATGCCCCACGCTCCAGCCCGGCCACCGAAGAACTCGTTCCCGCCGGATTCAAGCGCGGCTTGTCAGAAGCCCACGTCGAGGGCGTCATCTGGCCATCCAATGAGCAGGCACACCGCGTGCTCAAAGTCGTTTACATGGATCGTGTCACCCTCAAGGACGCTTCCGGAAGGACCTATCAGGTAGATAAACCCCGTGTGGAATATATCCTCGTCCCTGAAAAAACCGATTGAGTTTTTTCAGAGACAAAAACCGTAAACTACTACGCTCACCGTAAGTCAACCATGAAATCAAATTCATTCATCAACTTCACGGCGGGTCTTATGGGCATTTTCATCATGCCTGCATTCGCCATCGAGGCCCCTGCGGACGAGGCACCGCCGCCCCCGGTGCCAGAAAAGACACCTGCAAAGGATTCGGAAACCGATTCTGCGGTGGCTCCCGCCAAACCCGCGCCCCAGGCCGCGGTCGCATTTTTGGGAGTGGTTTCAGCCGAAGTGCCCGCCATGCTGGCTGCGCATCTGGACCTCAAATCCGGCGAGGGCATCGTGGTGCAAGCGCTCATGCCAGATGGACCTGCCGCGAGTGCTGGGCTGGCCGTTCATGATGTGATCACCCACATGGCTGGCAACCCCGTCGGTTCCTCCGTGGACCTCACCCAAAAAGTGGCTGCCTGCAAACCCGGTGAAAAACTGCATCTCTCACTCATTCACCAGGGGAAACCCGTGGAAATCGATGTCACTCTCGGCACGCGTCCCGCTGGAGTCGCCGCAATCGACCCACGCCCGCTCGACCAACTCAACCTCGATGGCATCCCGAAAAATCTAGCAGATCGTGTCCGCGGCATGATCGAGGGAAATCTCGGCGGCATTGAATTCGAGCTTGGCAAGGACGGCATGGAAGGTGCCCCCGAGCCCAGAATGAAAGACGCCCTTCGCGAGATGAAAAACCGCATGAAAAAAGCCATGGAGGAATTGAAGGATCCCCAGGTCCTTGGCATTCCCCAAATCAATATCCAGCAAGGCGCGACGATCCGCCTGATGGACGAGCAGGGCAGCATCGAACTCAGGTCGAATGATGGAAGCAAGGAAGTGACCCTGCGTGACAAAGACAACGCTCTCACATGGAGCGGCCCATGGGACACCGAACAGGACAAGGCCGCAGCACCGCAGGATGTCCGCCAGCGGATTGACCGGCTGCATCTCGATTCAACATTTCAGGGAAACGGCTTGCGCCTGCACGGTGGATTCAACCTACCCAACGACGCGCCCGACGGACCGGCTCCTGAGTGACACGCCATGACGGCATTCCGCAGCCATCTGCGGAATTCATGTTAGAACCGCCTCAGCACCGTGTCTGATTGGTAGCTTTCCTTCGCCTCCGGGTGATCCAACGTGTAGTGCAACCCGCGCGATTCCTTCCGGCGCAATGCACATTCCACAATCAAGCCCGCCACAGTGACGAGATTGCGAAGCTCAAGGATATCCGGATTCACCCGGTGCCCCCAATAAAATTCACGCACTTCTTTTTTGAGGTTTTTCAGTCGTGCGGCGGCGCGCCGCAGGCGATTGTCCGTCCGCACGATGGAAACATAGTCCCACATCAGGCGACGGATCTCATCCCAATTGTGATAGATAACAACCAGCTCGTCCGGCACGGCCGTGTCGCCATGCTCCCACTCGGCAATCGCCGGCGGATTGAGAATCACGCGCCCTGGCGGATACACACGGATCATTTCATCAAGCGCCCGGCGCGCGATCACATTGGCTTCTAACAGAGAGTTGGACGCCAGACGATTCGCCCCGTGCAAACCGGTGCATGCCACTTCCCCCACCGCAAAAAGCCCGTCGATCGTTGTTTTTCCGTTCACATCCGTCAAGACGCCGCCACATTGATAGTGCGCAGCAGGCACCACGGGAATCGGTTGGGTTTCGCAATCAATCCCGAATTTCAAAAGTGTTTCATAGATATAGGGAAACCTCTCTTTCATGAAGCCTTTTGGCTGGCGCGTCACATCCAGATAGACACAGGGTGCCCCGGTCCGCTTGATCTCACGGTCAATCGCTCGAGCCACAATGTCACGCGGTGCCAACGACCCGCGAGCATCGCTTTTTTTCGTGAAGTCCTCGCCCTTGCCATTGATCAAGACGCCGCCCTCGCCCCGAACCGCCTCGCTCACCAAAAACGAGCGCGCCTCGGGCCCGGTCGCCCCGGGATTGTAAAAACAAGTCGGATGAAATTGCAAAAACTCCATGTTCGCAATCGACGCGCCGGCCCGCCATCCGAGCGCCACCCCGTCCCCGGTGGCCGAGTCCGGATTGGTCGTGTAAAGATAGACCTTGCCACAACCGCCTGCCGCCAAAACCACCCGGTCTGAACGAAAAATCTCCACTTCTCCGGTCCGCGTATCAAGCACATAGGCACCCAACACCCGATCCTCCGCCACCGCCCCGAGATGGGCCGATGTGATCAGATCAATGACATAGTGATTTTCTAACAACGTGAGGTTCGGAGTCTTTCTGGCGGTTTCTATCAGGGCGCGCGCGACTTCAAGGCCGGTGGTGTCCTTGGCATGAAGGATCCGGCGGTGAGAGTGCCCGCCTTCCTTACCTAACAGAAAATGATCATGCTTCCGGTCAAACGAAACACCATAGGATAGCAGGTCCTCAATCGTCGACGCGCCACCATGAATGATCGTGCGGACAGCAGTTTCCTTGCAAAGCCCCGCGCCGGCATCGAGCGTGTCCGCCACATGGAATTCCTCCGTATCACCGGCATCGCGCTCGCCCGGAACCAACACCGAGGCGATCCCGCCCTGCGCCCATGCGGTGTTAGATTCATAAGCGCCGCCTTTCGTCAAAACGATCACCGACCCGTGCCGCGCCGCCCTCAATGCGAATGACAAACCGGCAATGCCGGCACCGATCACAAGAAAATCTGCTGTCATGAGCGACAAGCATGGACACGACGGACGCGCTGCAAAAGCAAATTTGTCATTTCCCGGCCTTGACCGACCGCCTTCAGAACCCCACCTCTTGCCCATGCACTTTTTCGTGACAGGGACGGACACGGGGGTCGGGAAAACCCATGTCACGTGCCTCCTCCTCACCGCGCTCCGTCACGTGGGTGTCGATGCCGTCGCCTACAAGCCCATCTCATGTGGAGACCGCGAGGATGGCACCATTCTAGCGGCGGCCTCGGGGGGCATGGATCTGGATGAGGTCAACCCGGTGCATTTGAATGCGCCGGTGGCACCGTTTGTCGCCAGCTTGCTCGAAAACCGCGCTGTGAACCCGGCGGATTTGTTAGCCGGGTTCCATCGCTTGGCCGCTGCACACCACTCGGTCATCGTCGAGGGCGTCGGCGGCTGGGAAGTGCCGCTGGCAGAAAATTACCGGGTTTCTGATCTTGCCAAGGACCTC
>CAIYYV010000241.1 GCA_903930425.1 Akkermansiaceae bacterium
ATCGACCCGCTGGGTGTTGAAGAGCGAGGCGCGCCGCTTGATGCCGTGGACCTCGTAGCCTTTTTCTAGCAGAAATTCCGCCAGATAGGAACCGTCTTGTCCGGTAATTCCGGTGATGAGTGCTTTTTTCATGGAGAATGGGCGTGTCGATGGATGTCAAGTGTCAGGTAGCGCGGCCTCGCCGAGGTCGCAGGAATCAAGGCAGCTCGGCCTCGCCGAGGCCGCAGCTGAAGCGAGGACAATGATCCGCAACACGATACCGAACGACTGAACTTTGACCGGTCTTTGTTGGTTCAAAGCCGCACTTCTCCGGTGGCAAGCGACGCCTGGAAATCCGTATAGGCGGCGGCGAGGCCGAACTCTAACGGAATGACTGGCTTCCATCCGGTGGCCTGGATTTGAGAAATATCCAACAACTTGCGCGGCGTGCCGTCCGGGCGGGACGGGTCTGTGAGAATCTCGCCGATGAAGCCGGTGGTCCGGGCGACGAGTTGCGCCAGATCGAAGATGGTGAGATCCAGCCCGGTACCGACATTGACCCAGTCGGGCGGGTCATCCAAGCCTAGCAGGTGAAAGCAGGCGGTCGAGAGGTCATCCACATGGAGAAATTCACGGCGCGGAGTGCCGGTTCCCCAGAGAGTGACGGCTGCGTCACCGTGTGTTTTTGCCTCATGAAACCGGCGGATGAGCGCGGGGATGACATGCGAGTTGAGAGCGTGATAGTTGTCGCCGGGGCCGTAGAGATTGGTGGGCATGGCGCTGTGATAGAGCAACCCATGCTGGGCGCGGTAGTGCTGACAGAGTTTGAGTCCGGCGATTTTGGCGATGGCGTAGGCCTCGTTCGATGGTTCTAACGGGGATGTGAGCAGGCAGGTTTCCGGCATCGGCTGAGGGGCCGATTTCGGATAGATGCAGGACGAGCCGAGGAAAAGCACACGTGACACCCCGGCGCGACGGCAGCCTTCGATCAGGTTTGCGGCGACCGCAAGATTCTGATAGATGAAATCCGCCGGGTAGCTTGCATTCGCGTGGATTCCCCCGACTTTGGCGGCCGCAATAATGACGATGTCCGGCGGTTCTGCGGCGAGGAAATCAAAGACCGCGCGCTGGTCACAGAGGTCGAGTTGATCGCGAGTCGCGGTGATCACATGAAACCCGCCGCGTTGGGTGGCTTCGCGGACGAGGGCGGAACCGACCATGCCCCGATGGCCGGTGATGAAGAGTTTTTTCATGGGTGTGGTGCGGGAATAAAAAGAAGATCAGCAAACGCATCGTGTCCAACCGCCTTCTAACTGCAAGTCGGCAACGGTCTTTATCAGGAATTCCATGCCTCGACTTGCAATGGATGCAGTTCCTCCTTCATGAGTGTGGTCTGGGAGTGTTCGACCCGTGGCGCGCGATGAGTCGTGCGGCCTCGGCGAGAGCCAGGGCGGCGACCTGGTCCATGTTAGAATAACGGTAGGTGGCGAGCCGGCCGATGAAGCTGGCACGGGGCTCAACGGCGGCGAGTTGCGCGTATTTCTGATAGGCCGCGTGGGCGTCGGGTGCAGGAATTGGGTAGTAGGGTTCGCGGCCTGGAAGCCAGTCCATCGGGTATTCGCGGACGATCGTGCTGGCGTCAATTTTCTGGCCGGTAGCGTGTTTGATTTCGACGATGCGGGTGAATGGGACGTCCGTGTCGGGATAGTTCACTTGCATCGCGGGCTGCCAGAATCCGGGTTTCTCTGAGACCGATTCGCGCGGGCGGAGTTCCTCCGGGGTGAACGATTCGTGTTCGAAGCGCAGGGATCGATACGGGAGTGGCCCGAAACAATAGCCGAAGTATTCATCGATGGCGCCGGTGAAGATGAGGTGCTTGCAATCCCATCGGGCTTTCGCTTCGAGCCAATCAACACCGAGGTGCAACTCAATACCGGGAGTGGCGGCGAGCAGGTTTTCAAACAACGCGGTGTAGCCGTGAGACGGCATGGCCTGGAAAGTTTCTGATAGATAGCGGTCGTCGCGATTGGTGCGGATGGGAACGCGCCCGCACACCGAGGCGTCGAGTTCGCGCGGGTGGCGTTGCCATTGCTTGTGCGTGTAGCCCTCGAAGAACCATTCGTAGAGTTCGCGGCCGACTTGAGAAATGATGACTTCCTCAGAGTTTTGCGGGACGTCGATCGGAACCCGCGATTTTACCAGCCATGCGGAAAATTCCGCTGTGGTGGACGCGCGGCCGAGGTATTCCTCGAAGGTATTCAAGTTGATCGGAAAACTCCAATAACGGCCGCGAGTGTGGCTTTTGATCGTGTAGGCGACATCATGCCAAGTGGTGAAGCGCGACAGGTAATCGACGATCTGCGGCGAGTCGGTGCGAAAATAATGCGGGCCATACGGGTGGATCAGGACGCCAGCGGCATCGGCGCAATCATGAGCATTGCCGCCAATGTGGGAACGCCGGTCCGCCACGACACATTTCCAACCGGCGGCCGCGAGGCGTTCGGCGACCACAAGGCCCGAAAACCCGGCACCGATAATCAGAAAATCCGTGGTGAGTTGGGAATTCAAAATGTGCGGGATTCGGAAGCGGTCCACGCTGCCGCCCGTGGTCGATCTTTCCGTTCGGGAAAGAAACCTGGGATCGGGGTGTGGGGGAGATTTTGAAAAACCGTGCGGCGCGCGGAAACTCCGCAGCACCAACGGAAAATAGGTTAGATTTGAGGAACGGGCCGCCGCGGCAGAAGAAGGGAAAACAAATCCACATTGACTGCTTGAGGTTGGCCGAGAAATTCGAGCAGGATTTTAACTCGTTCGGTGGCGGTGGCGACCGAGAGGATGGTTCCGCGCATGCCTTGAAGCGGGCCATGGGCGATTTCCACTTCATCGCCGATTTCGATGACAGGGGCGATGGAGACCAATTCGTCGCCCTGTTCCGAGCGATTGCGGACTTCCTGACGGAGGGTTTCCACGAATGAATCGGGCACGGCGGGGATCTCGGCCCCGAAGCGCACGAGCCCGCGGATGCCATGGCAAAAGGTCACGGCCCGTTCCATTTCGGACAAGTTGAATTTGGCGAGAATATAGCCCGGAAAAAGGGGCTCCACCCACCAGATCTTGCCGCGACGGGTCGCCTTGCGGTAGCGCAGGCGCGGGCAAAAAACCTCGACCCCCTCGACTTCCCGAAGGTGTTCCGCGGCGATGTGCTCGCGCTTGGTCTGCGTGCGCACGCAAAACCAGGACGGTAGATGATAGTGCGATGGGGTCATTCGCCGAGAATTTTTTGAAGCAGTGGCAGCACCTTGCCGCCGCTGCGCATCCATTGGTCAAGACGGCTCACGCGGCCACTGAGAAATTTCCTGTGTTCGGGATCCGCTTCTTCCCGGGCCGCTTCCGCCAGACGTTTGATCTTGGTTTTCCCGCTCTCGAGGTGCGGGCGAATTTGTTCGCGGATGAAACCGCCGACGAGTCGTTTGAGCTCCACGGCGGGTTCGTAGTAGGCGCGTCTTTCCGTGCCTCCATTGGCATGGATTTCGCTCACTGCGCCAAGAGTTTTGAGCAGACGCAACCCTTGGCTGGCCGAACCTTTGCTGATTTGGAGGCGATGGACCAGATCGTCCAGCGACAAAGGAGCGCGTGAAATGAACAACAAGCCGTAAATTTCCCCGATCGAACGAGGAAGCCCCAGGACCCGCACCCCGTCCACGAATACATCCACCACCTGGCGTTCCAAGGGGTTGAGCTCGTCCAACGATGGAGCCGGCAAAGGGTGCATCGGGCACCATTGTAGCGGTTATTTCTGATTGTTCAATTCAATTTGAACAATCAATGGGAACAAAGTGCCGGTGTGGGTTCAAAACCGGATTCATATCCATAAATGGCATGGCGCAGCCGTGAATAAGGGACGGCGCTAGCTCATTTCATAGGATTCGTAGGGGATACAGCACATGATCGTCGAATTGCCCTTGCCCTGAACGCGCCGGGATTGAACATTGCGTGGGACGACATCCGCACCTACGCTTTTTTCAACTCTCATGGTCCGCCTTCCGTTCCTTTGCCGATTTTCGCTGGTTTCCTTGCTCGTGACGGCAACGATTTCAGCGCGGACCTCACCCGCCACGGTCCCCGCCACGGTCCCCGCCACAGCCGCTGTCACGGCTCCTGTCCAGAACTCTATCCCGATTTCTGATCCAGTCGTCACCGAGGTGCCGGCAGCAGGTCCGGCGGCACGAGGTGCCGCAGACGGCGCGATCAACACCCGCAAGGACGCCCGAACCATCACCCTGAAAATCCCGGCTCCGCGAGGGCTGATTGTGGATCGGGACGGCAAGCCGATCGCGCAGAACCAGGTGGCCTATCAGGTGGCCCTCCAGTTCCGGCAATTTGAAAATGCGGATCGGGATTTTGTGGTGCAATGGGCCAGGACGCGTCTCGATTCGCTGCAGAAACTGGTGAAAAACACCACGGTGAAGACGGATGAGGAATTGTATGACCACTACCGGAACCGCCGGTGGCTGCCCTTGTTGGTGGCCGGACAAATTGGCGAAAAGGAGGCGCGAGCCCTTGAGTCATCGCTCACATCCGGGCTTGTGCTGCACCCGGTGTATCGCCGGTATTACCCGCACGCGTCTGCGGCGGCCCATATCATTGGTTATTCCGGCAGCATCGGGAAACTGCCCACCGGGCCGATCAATTTCAACGAGCCGCTCTGGGAGGAATCCGAGGGGCGCGCCGGGTTGGAAAAAATCTACAACAACCAACTCACCGGTGAGCCCGGCATGAAAAAGTTGCTCTTTGACGAGAGCGGCAACAAGTTGTTAGAAGAACAAGTCAAGCGGCCGAGGCCGGGTGGCATGTTAGTGACATCGCTCAATCTGGATTGGCAGTTGCTCGCTGAAAAAACGTTGAAGGAAGGGTGCCGTCGCGGGGCGTTCGTGATGATTGATGTGATCACCGGAGAAGTTTTGGTGATGGCGTCGCGCCCATCGTTTGATTTGAACCGCTTCATTCCCAATATCAGTGAAACGGATTTCAAAGCCATGGAGGCCGATCCCACCCAACCGCTTTTTGGCCGCGCGTTCCAATCGGCCTATCCGCCTGCCTCGTCCTACAAGCCGATCATTGCGTTGGCTGCGCTCAACAACGGAATCGTCACTGAGGAATCGCTCATTGATTGTCCGGCGTCCATTTCGGTCGGGCGCGCGGTGTTCAACAACTGGACCGCAATCCCAGAAGGTTCGATCAATGTGCGGCGAGCACTCGCCCGTTCGTGCAACACCTGGTTCTATCAGATTGGCATCAAGGTTGGCCCCGCCGCGTTTTTGAATTTGTCGCGGCGCTTGGGATTTGGCGAGAGAACAGGGTTGCCGCTGATAGGAGAAACGCCTGGCTTGGTGCCTAACGATGAGTGGATGCTCAAACATGAAAAGCGCCGGATCCTCGACGGCGACACCGCGAACCTTTCGATCGGTCAGGGCAGTTTGCTGGCTTCGCCGCTGCAGGTGGCCCAAGCCATGGCGGGAATCGCCAATGGCGGAGCCCTGCCGAAACTGCACCTGCTGCGCCAGATCCAAGACACCCGGGGCCGCGTCATCCAGTCGCCCGTGCCTGAACGAAAAAATTGGCTTGGGGTGGATCCGAAAGCCATTGAAATTGTTCACAAAGGGATGTCGGATGTGGTCAACTCGGGTGGAGGCACCGGCCAAAGTGCCGGCCTGAGTTATACGAAACTCTGCGGAAAAACGGGCACCGCCCAGTGGGGACCCAAGGCAAAGGAACAGCGTCTCGCATGGTTTGCGGGATTTCTGCCAGAAGACAATCCGCGCTATGCCTTCGCCGTGCTTTACGAAGGCCGCCCTGGCGAAACCGTTTCTGGCGGACGCATGTCCGCGCCGATGGTGTGCCGGTTTTTTGAGGGCATCAAAAATGATATCAAAGAAACCATCGCGCCGCCGAAGAGGGCCATGGTCGTCGAGGATGAATCATTGGATACCCCCAAAACGCCGGAAGATCCAAGCGCTCCCAACAAGGACGAATCCACCCAATCGCCTCAAGGTGACAGTCCGTTGAAAGCGGTTCCCGTGGAAGTTCTCGACGCCAACCAAGAGTCTGATCCGCATGGGATGACAGAAGAACCAATGCCCGCCGGACCCCTGCGCGCCCGTCCTGTGAGAGAGGACGAGGTCATGGAAGAAAATGTCGAGCAGCCTTGAGCCTCCATCGGAAAATATAAGCGCCTGTCACGATGTGAAAACAGCCGCACCCTGAGGTCTCACTGGCCACCCGATGTTCAGCGAAGATGCTCGATCGCCTCGTGCAAATCGGCCCGCGTGATGTCATGGCTCACCCGGGCACTGCCCGGCGCATCAAGCAGCACAAAACGAATCGCCCCAGCCGAGAATTTTTTGTCACGCGCGAGTTTTTCCATGACGGTCTCGGTGGTGATGGTGTGCGGAAGAATGAGTGGAAGCTGGAAACGTTCTAACAGGCCAAGGATTTTCAGCGAGGATTCTCGGGAGAGCCCCGCATGACGTTCTGATAGAAACAGGGCGGCACGCATGCCAAGTGCGATCGCCTCGCCATGGAGCAACTCGCCGTAAGGCACGGCTGCCTCGATGCCATGGCCAATGGTGTGGCCGAAGTTGAGCAGGGCGCGGATGTCGCGGGTTTCGTGTTCGTCGGCTTCGACGATGCGGGCCTTGATCGCGATATTGCGGGCGATCAAATCGGCCGGCACCTCCCGATTGGCGGGGTTCAGCGCGGCGAGTTCATCGAGCATCGCGGCATCCCGGATGACGGCATGTTTGATCGCCTCGGCAAAGCCCTCGTGAAACTCGCGGTCCGGTAAGGTGCCGAGCGTTTCGGGATCCACGAGCACGAGTCGCGGTTGATGGAACGCACCTAACAGGTTTTTCCCCTCGGCCACGTTCACGCCGGTTTTGCCGCCAACCGATGAGTCGACCTGCGCGACGATGGTGCTGGGAATTTGCACGAACGGCAGCCCACGATAAAACACCGCCGCGACAAATCCCGCAAGATCACCGACCACCCCGCCACCGAGCGCGATCACTCCGGACTTCCTGTCGTGCCCGGCGCGAATCATTTCACGACAGAGGGATTCGGCATGACTGAGCGTCTTCGAGGCCTCGCCGGACGGAATCGTGTGCACGGTGGCTTGGAAACCCGCGGCTTCTAGCGAATGCAGCAACACCGCGCCATGCAAACGGGCGACGGTTTCATCACTGATGACCGCAAAGCGACGCCCTGAAAACCCCAATGACTGCAACATCTCGCCGGATCGACGGAGGATTCCCTTCTCGACGACAACGTCATACGAGCGCTCGGCAAGATCCACATGGACGGTAGGCATGACCGGTAGATTGGAAAATACTGCGCGTTTGTCGATCCCGGATCGCACTCGACGCAATCGACCCCGCTTTTGATCGGTGGGACAGGCGGGACAGATGGCGCAGGTGGCGCTCTCTCGCCGAGAGAGCAGGCCAATGACGTGCTGCTAGACAATGGCACGGCCGGGGTTGCCTGCCGCTTCGGCACGTGCTTTGATGCAGTCATGCACATTCGCAACCGGGAAGAACAGGTGCCGTTCACGACCAAGGATGGCTCGACGATCCGAAGCCTGTTAGATTTATCCAATGCGCCCGTGGCGGGTCAGAGTCTCGCGGAAGCCACATTGCCGGCGGGGGCCGCCACCGACCGGCACTATCATCAACTCAGTGAGGAGTTTTACTATCTGCTAGAAGGTCGAGGTCTGATGGAAATTGATGGCGACGAGCGCGAGGTGGGTCCGGGCGACGCGGTGCTGATTCCTGCGGGTTCCTGGCATCAAATCCGGGCGATTGATCCGCTGCGTTTTCTTTGTTGCTGCGCGCCGCCGTATGCGCACGAGGACACGTATTTCTAACACCTCCTAACGCCTCCTAACACCTCGCGGCAGCGATGACGTGGTCCTTGGTCATGCCGAGTTCCTTCATCACGGTGTCGCCTGGGGCACTGATGCCAAAGCGGTCGATGCCGAGCACTTGGCCATGCGTGCCGACATATTTCCACCAGAGGCCGGTGACGCCGGCTTCGATGGCGATGCGATGGGAGCAGGATGCCGGCAAAACGCATTTCCGATAGGCGGGGCCTTGGCGGTCGAAGAGTTCGAAGCATGGCAGGGAAACCACCCGAACGCCTGGGCCGAGATCGGCGGCGGCGGCGAGCGCGTGTTGCAATTCGGAGCCGCTGGCGAGCAGGATGGTGGTGAGTGCACCCGTTTCCTTTTGAGCGATGTAACCGCCTTTGCGGGTTCCGTCGCGGCGCTCAGCGACGGACAGGAAATTCATAAGCGGGACGGACTGGCGGGTGAGGATGAGAGCGCTCGGTCCGTCGGTGCGGCTCATGGCGGCAAGGAAGGCGCCTGCGGTTTCTTCGGCATCCGCGGGACGGATGACATCGAGATTCGGGATGACGCGCAGGCCGCTCACTGTTTCCACTGGTTGGTGGGTCGGACCGTCTTCACCGACGCCGACAGAGTCGTGGGTGAAGAGGTAAGTGACAGGCAGGCCGGCCAAGGCTGCGAGGCGGATCGAGCCGCGCAAGTAATCGGCGAAGACGAGAAATGTCGCGCCACTCGGACGGAAGAGCCCGTCATACGCGATGCCATTGCAAATCGCGCCCATGGCGTGTTCACGGATACCGAACCAAATGTTGCGGCCTAACGGGTTGGATTTCGAGAAATCACCACCATCCTTGAGATAGTTCTTGGTGGAACCGAAAAGATCGGCGCTACCTGTTAGAATTTGCGGCATCACCTTGGCGACGGCGTTGAGGATGGTGCCGCCCGCGGACCGGGTCGCGTCGTTGTAATCGGCGGGAAAGACCGGGATTTTTTCGCTCAGGTCAGTGGGAACAGCCTTGCCCAAACCCTCGGTGAGCTCGTCCGCAAGCGCGCGGTTTTCGGCGGCCCATGCGTTGTAGGTTTTTTGCCAGGTGTCGAAGGCGGTCTTGGAGGCGGCTTTTTTCGCGGCAAAAAACGCCTGCGTTTCCTTGGAAACAAAGAACGATTCACCGGCGGGGAGACCGAGACCCGCGCGGGCGGCAACGATGAATTTGGCACCGCCCTCGCCGTGGCCCTTGGCGGTGCCGGCCACTTCCGCGATGCCCTTGCCGATGACGGTCTTGGCGACGATCACCTTGGGTCGGCCGTTATCATCCGCCTTGGCTTTCGCGATAGCGGCGGCGATGGCTTGGAGATCATGGCCATCAAGGGTGACGGCATCCCAGTTCTGTGAGGTGAAATACGCCTCCACATTTTCGCTTTGAGTGAGGTCCGCCATGGCGTCCAGCGTCACATCGTTCGAATCATAGATGAGGATGAGGTTGTCGAGGCCGTTGTGACCGGCAAACGCGATCGATTCTTTGGCGACTCCCTCCTGCAGACAACCATCTCCTAACAGAGCAAACACATGCGAGTCAAACACCGTGTGAGCGGCCGTGTTATAGCGTGCGGCAGCCCGTTTGCCGGATAGCGCGAAACCCACCGCGTTGCCAACGCCTTGACCGAGCGGGCCGGTGGTGGCCTCGACGCCGGGCGTTTCCTGATATTCCGGATGACCCGGCGTGATCGAATGCAACCGACGAAAATGTTTCACGTCCTCGCGCGAAACCGCGTAGCCGGAAAGATGCAACCAACTGTAGAGAAACATCGAGCCATGTCCCGCCGACAGGATGAAGCGGTCGCGGTTCAGCCATTTCGGGACATCGGGGCAGTAGCTCAACGATTCTCCAAAAAGCACCGCGCCTATTTCGGCGCAGCCGAGAGGCAGTCCCAAATGGCCGGAATTGCAGGCATGGATGGCATCCATGGCAAGCCCGCGGGCTTCATTGGCGGCTTGAGCAAGCAGGGTCGTGTTCATCTGGTGGGGGTTTTGCGGGAGTTCCGGGAGTCGGGCGCGCAAAGCCTAGAAATTTACTCCCGTTTGACAAGCCGCCATTCAAATGGAGGTCAAATCCGGTCATTTGGCTGAAAAAATCCTTGCCAACCTCGCACCCGTGGCGTTCTTATCCGCCGCACCGCGACCAACGACCCGTTCGTCTATCGGTTAGGACTCCAGATTTTCATTCTGGCAAGAAGGGTTCGACTCCCTTACGGGTCGCCATCGTTTTTTGTTCCCGCCCCATCCGGGGCTTTTGAGTTTCCGGGCCGCCGCTCATCTGTTACACAGCGCCGTGACCGCCCTCCAAAAATCCGCATCCCTGCAAGCCCGCAAAGGTGGCCGAAGGATCGCCGCACTCACGGCCTATGATTATCCCACTGCCCGCCTGCTAGATGAATGCGGCGTGGATATCCTGCTCGTCGGTGATTCATTGGGCATGGTGGTGCTCGGGTTTCCAGACACCACCCATGTCACGCTCGGCCACATGCTCCACCATCTGGCCGCCGTCTCCCGCGCAAAGCCTCACGCCCTAGTCGTCGGTGATCTGCCGATTCACAGTTATGACAGTCCCGCGCAGGCGCTGGTGACCGCCAAGCAACTCGTGGCCGCGGGCGCGGAAGCCGTGAAACTCGAGGGAGGCATCTCCCAAGCCGAAAAAGTCCGCGCAATCATCGATGCCGGCATTCCCGTGATGGGCCACCTCGGCATGCTGCCACAACAGGTGCTCGAAGAACGCGGCTACCACAAAAAAGGCAAAACCGCCGAACAAACCGACGCGATTCACGCAGACGCCCAGGCGCTCATTGAGGCGGGCGTGTTTGCCATCGTTCTCGAGTCGATCGTTCCAGAGTCCGCTCGAATGCTATCCGCATCACTCGCGGTTCCCACCATCGGCATCGGCTGCGGCGATCATACTTGCGATGGAGAAGTCGCCGTCATCACCGATCTGTTAGGATCATACCCGTGGTTTGTCCCTCCCTTTGCCAGACCAGAGACGGATGTCGCGGCGGCCACCCGCGCAGCAGTGGCACGTTATGTGGCGCGTGTGTGCGAACCGTGATAGAAAACCCGATTTTTTCGTGTTGCTCTACCTTCACATTCCGTTTTGCCACCGCGTTTGTCCGTATTGTTCATTTTACAAGCACACGCCCGGTGGCACCGAATTGCGTGGCTTCATTGACGCGTTGGCTGCGGAAGCCCAGAACCGGCTCGCCGAGTCCGCCGTGCCGCCGCGCACGCTTTACCTTGGCGGTGGCACGCCGAGCCTGCTTTCGCCTCGCCACCTCACGCGACTGTTTTCCGCGCTGCATCAAACGATCGATTTCTCGATGCTCGAGGAAGTCACTCTTGAAGCCAACCCCGCCACCTTCGATGCAGCCAAAGCCCGCTTGTTTCGCGAGTCTGGAGTGACGCGCGTTTCACTGGGAATCCAATCGTTCAACCCGCATGTGTTAGAAACCCTCGGCCGGGAGCACACGGTCACGCAAGCCACGGAATCCGTTGCCATTCTCCGCAATGCCGGCATTCCGCAAGTCAACATTGACCTGATGTTTTCGGTCCCAGGCCAGTCTGCGGCAGACTGGGAATTCTCGCTTCGGAAAGCGATGGAATTGGAACCCGATCACCTCTCGGCATACAACCTCACCTATGAGGAGGACACCGAGTTTCTCGAATCGCTCCGGCGCGGTGAGGTGGCCATCCACGAGGACATCGACGCCCGGTTTTTTCAGTTGGCCGACCAGATTCTCACATCCCATGGATTCGATCACTATGAGACATCGAATTACGCTCGGCCCGGTCGGTGCTCCACGCACAATCTGGGTTACTGGCGCGGTGAGGATTATCTCGGGCTCGGGCCGTCCGCCGTTTCGACCCTTGACTCCGTCCGGTCGAAAAACGTCGCCGACACCACGAGCTATATCTCACAAGTCCAAGCGCTCGGCCATGCACTCGCCGATTCCGAAACGCTCGACCCAGAAGCTGTCCGACTCGAACGCATCGCGCTTGGCTTGCGCACCACAGAAGGAATCCCGATCGAATTGTTAGATCCCGCGGCGCTGGCGCGCGCGAAAGTATTTGTTCAGGAAAACCTCGCCCACATTGAGAATGGTCGATTGATCCTCATCCATCGAGGCCGCGCACTGGTCGATCCGATCGTGTCGGAACTGATCTAACAGCCATGAGGCCTCCTCATCGCGCGGCCCACCTGCGTTTCAGACACTCCGCGCCGCCCCAAATGGGGAATCGGGCGAGAATAAAATTGGAAATTTTGGCGTGGCGGACTTTGCTGTGTGGGTGGACAGGATCCGTATCCGTGGTGCACGGCAGCACAACCTGAGGAATATCGACGTCGATATTCCGCGCGGCAAACTCGTGGTCATCACCGGGCCCAGTGGATCGGGCAAATCCTCGCTCGCGTTTCACACGCTCTATGCCGAGGGCCAACGGCGGTATGTCGAATCGCTCTCGGTTTATGCGAGGCAGTTTCTCGACCAATTGGAAAAACCCGATGTGGACTCGATCGAGGGACTGAGTCCGGCGATTGCCATCGAACAACGGGCCGGCGGCTTGAATCCGCGCTCGACCGTGGCCACGGCAACCGAGATCCACGATTACCTTCGCGTGCTGTGGGCGGGGGCCGGAGTGCCGCATGACCCGCTAACCGGCGAGCGACTGCAACGCATGGGCGCGGTGGATATCGTGAGCGCCCTGCTGGCGATGGAGGAAGGGACCAAGATGCTGCTTCTGGCACCGGTGCCGGATGAGGAATTGGAAGATCCTTCCAGGCTGTTAGCTGATTTGCAGCGCCATGGTTACATCCGGGTGAGGATCAATGGAGAAGTGTTAGAAATCGAGGAGGCTGCAAAAACATGGCCGGAATGCACGCCGGTTGTCGAGATCGTGGTTGATCGATTGGTTATCCGCGAGGGTGTGGCCTCTCGCCTGGCGGATTCAGTGGAAACATCGCTGCGGCTGTGTGGTGCCGAGTCCCGCGTCGCAGTGCAGAAACCGGGCACCGATGGCTGGAAGGATCTCAGTTTCCAGACGTCCTATCGGAATCCGCTCACCGGATTCATCCTGGAAGAACTCACCCCAAAACATTTTTCCTTCAACTCGCATTTGGGTGCCTGTGAGGCCTGTGAAGGGGTCGGCTTGGAACAGCGGACGCACGACGTGAAACCCGGATCTCCTCGCCGCCGTGCACTAAAGCTGATGGAACAACACCCCTGTCATGTCTGTGGCGGAAAACGCCTCAAACCGGAATGGTTGGCCGTGCGCATCGAAGGAACTTCGCGCCAGTGGTTAGGCATTCAGGATTTCTGCATGCTCAGGGTTTCTCAGGCGATCGAATGGTTAGATGGCTGCCAATTGGATCCCTCATTGGCAGACGTCTGCCAGCGCCTTGTTCTCGACGTGAAAAAACGCCTCACGTTTCTTGCCGAAGTCGGACTCGACTATCTCACGCTCGATCGCGCGAGCGGCACGCTCTCCGGCGGCGAGGCACAGCGCATCCGCTTGGCCACCCAACTTGGCGCAGGCTTGTCGGGCGTGATTTATGTCCTCGACGAACCGAGCATTGGCCTGCATTCCGTGGACACAGGACGATTGATCCGTGCGCTCACAAGGTTGAGGGATTCGGGCAACACCGTGGTGGTGGTCGAACATGACGCGGATCTCATCAGGGCCGCAGACCATGTCATCGACCTCGGCCCCGGCGCGGGCACGGCGGGTGGCTTGCTGTTAGGATCAGGACCGCCGATGGAGATCACTTCCCCAACCGGACAGTGGTTGCGCGGACAGGTGCCGAAGCTGCAACCGCTGCCGCCGCCCAGGCCCTCGCCCGGCTCCCTGGTGATCCGCGGTGCCTGCGAACACAACTTGAAAACTCTCGATGTCGCCATTCCGTTAGGGCGGCTCGTCTGCCTTTGCGGCCCGAGTGGCAGCGGAAAATCCACTCTGGCCGATGACATCCTCCGTCGCGCGCTCGCCCGCCATTTCCACGGGTCCGCCGAGACCCCAGGTCAATATGAACGGATCGACGGGATGGACCTGATAGAAAAATGTGTGGTGGCCGACCAATCGCCCATTGGCCGCAGTCCTCGCTCCAATCCGGCAACATTCACCGGCGCGTTTGATTGCATCCGCACCCTGTTTGCCAAGCTTTCCCTCTCGAAACAACGCGGCTACACGGCAGGCCGTTTCAGTTTCAACGCGGCGGGCGGCCGATGCGAACGCTGCCTTGGGAACGGGAGACTGAAAATTGAAATGCACTTTCTAGCAGATGCTTGGGTGCCCTGCCCCGCCTGTGCCGGCCGCCGCTTCAATCGTGAAACCCTGGAGGTCACCTATAAGGGCAAGTCCATTGCCGATGTGCTCAACCTGCAAGTGAGCGAGGCGCTGGCGCTGTTCCGCCCCATCCCGCCACTGCACCACATTCTCTCCATCCTCGAGGAACTCGGACTCGGATACCTGCTACTCGGCCAAGCCGCCAACACACTCTCGGGCGGCGAAGCTCAACGACTCAAACTCGCCGTCGAACTCGCCCGCCCCCAGTCACCTCACACCCTCTATCTTTTCGACGAACCGACCACCGGCCTCCATTTCGGCGATGTCGAGCGGCTCTTCCTGGCATTTGCACGTCTGCGCGACGCAGGTCACAGCGTGCTCATCATCGAACATCACCTGGATGTGATCGCCGCATCGGATTGGGTCATTGAACTCGGCCCCGGCGGCGGCGAACAGGGCGGCTATTTGGTGGCCGAAGGCACCCCCACCCAAATCCTCGCTCATCCAAACTCGCCGACCGGTCGCGCCATGCAACGATCGGCGCCCGCTGCCTCTCACCCGTCTTTCGCAACCGGAAGATGATGCATGCACCATCCTGAGCCCGCCGAAATCGCGGCCTGCGTGTTTCCATTCCGATCCTTCATCGAATCCCTCATCAAAAACCTTGGCGATTGCAAATTTCCGGTGGACAATCCCACAGGCGAAGGCTAACGACCTTCCTTCTTGAGCGGGCCTCCCCTCCCCCGTTGCATCTGGCAGAGTAGCTCAGTGGTAGAGCAGAGGACTCATAAGCCTTTGGTCGGCGGTTCAAATCCGCCCTCTGCTACCAGTTCAGGTTCAAGGGTTTACGAAGATTTTAGTTAGGAAAAAGCACCCGAAAATTTGGCCCCTGTGCCGCTTTTGTGCCGTTTTTCGCAACGCCCAATTTCAGAGCGGCGTTTTTTCACTCGGGGGAATCCGTGAGATTTCTGGGATTCCTCCCTTCCGACAGCGTGCCCCGCGCCCCGTTTCCTGAAGGTGCCTGGCACCGATTTCCTCGCCACTACCTCGGCCGAACGATTGCTGTCGGCTTTTGACAGGCCAGCTCCCAACTCATGCTCGGACTGGGTGATCGTTTCATCCCGTACCGCATTCATCCGATTCCGCAAAAATGCTTGACTATATTCGCTATTTGCGTAATTTAGATTCGCTTATGCGCTTGGTCCCACTGCCACATGAATCCGATTTCCCCTGAAACTCTCGATGACACGTTGTCCGCCTTGGCGGCATTTCTTGAAGATGCCGAGGCGGCACCTGAGCATCTCGTGCTGATCG